>DAITOH010000163.1:0-3311 GCA_036834225.1 Thiobacillaceae bacterium
GATGCCCATGATGTAGACGATGATCAGGATGATGGCGATTAGCGGCGCGAACAGCCCGCCCACCAGGGTAAGCAGAAACTCCTGCGGCGTCATCTTCTTCATTTTGAGGTGCTAGCCATGGTCTGATCCTATTCGGAGTCGCAGATCATGGGGACTGAGACAGCCGACCGGAAGCAGGCTGTGCTATTCTTACCGTCCTACCGCCCGTAGCTCAGTTGGATAGAGTACTGCCCTCCGAAGGCAGGGGTCGTGCGTTCGAATCGCGCCGGGCGGGCCAGGTTCATTGCTAACTACCCCCACAACTCATCCCGCCCGCAGGGCTTCAACCGGGCAAGTCCGGCATTACGCCGCCGGCGAAGGGGTATACATCCCGCTCCCCCGTCAGTGCTGCGACGACACCGCCGAGCAGGCCGACCTGTCGCTGCTTAAACGAAAACGCCCAACCGGAGCCGGTTGGGCGTTAAATTGTGGTGGAGCGGAGGAGGATCGAACTCCCGACCTTCGCATTGCGAACGCGACGCTCTCCCAGCTGAGCTACCGCCCCAAAGATTTGTGATTCTAATGATGAAGCGGGGTGGCGTAAATCCTCGGGCCGATGGCGTGCTCTTGCGGTTGGGGTTCAAGCCTTGCCGGCACGGCTGCGGTGGAACAGGATAAGACCGATCGCGATCATCGGCAGTGACAGCCACTGGCCCATGCTCACACCGAAGGCGAAGCCGAAGATGCCGTCGTCGGGATTGCGGAAGAACTCGCCCACGCTGCGCAGAATGCCGTAGCCGAGGAGGAAGGCACCCGAGGCGGCGCCGACGGGACGGGGGCGGCGGGTGTAGAGCCAGAGGATGACGAACAGCAGCAGGCCTTCCAGGCCGGCCTGATAAAGCTGGGAGGGGTGACGGGGCAGGTCGTCCACATGGGGGAAGACCATGGCCCAGGGCAGATCAGGGCTGGCCGGGCGGCCCCAGAGCTCGCCGTTGATGAAGTTGCCGATGCGCCCGAACATGAGACCCAGGGGGACCAAAGGGGCGACGAAATCGCCCACCTCCAGGAAACGGCGGCCGGTGCGGCGAGCATGCCAGAGCATCACCGCGAGCACGCCGATCAAGCCGCCGTGGAAGGACATGCCACCATGCCATACGGCGACGATTTCGGCCGGGTGGGCGAGATAGTAGCCCGGCTCGTAGAACAGCACATGTCCGAGCCGGCCGCCGACGACGACCCCGATCACCCCCCAAAACAGCAGGTCGTCCAGTTCCCTGGAGGTCCAGCCGGTCTCGGGCCGCTCACGCATGCGCAGCCGAGCAAGCAGATAAAAGCTCGCGAAGGCCAGCACGTACATGAGGCCATACCAGCGCACGGCCAGCGGGCCCAGTTCCAGGGCGACGGGATCGAATTGGGGATGGGTGAGCATGCCGGGTCGCTGGGATAAAATGTCTCAATTATAGCCAGTCAAGGCGTACGCCATGCCCCAGTACCGCTCCCGCACCACCACCCATGGCCGCAACATGGCCGGCGCCCGCGCCCTGTGGCGTGCTACCGGCATGACCGACGCCGATTTCGGCAAGCCCATCATCGCCGTGGCGAATTCCTTCACCCAGTTTGTGCCCGGGCACGTGCACCTCAAGGACCTGGGCCAGCTGGTGGCGCGCGAGATCGAGGCCGCCGGCGGCGTGGCCAAGGAGTTCAACACCATCGCCATCGACGACGGCATCGCCATGGGCCACGGCGGCATGCTCTACAGCCTGCCCTCGCGTGAGCTGATCGCCGATTCGGTCGAATACATGGTCAACGCGCACTGCGCCGACGCCCTGGTGTGCATCTCCAACTGCGACAAGATCACACCGGGCATGCTCATGGCGGCGCTGCGCCTTAATATCCCGACCATCTTCGTCTCCGGCGGCCCCATGGAGGCGGGCAAGGCCGTAATCGGCGGCAAGACGCTGCACCTTGATCTGGTGGACGCCATGGTGGCGGCGGCTAACGACCACGTGAACGATGCGGAAGTCCTGGAGATAGAGCGCTCAGCCTGCCCCACCTGCGGCTCCTGCTCCGGCATGTTCACGGCCAATTCCATGAACTGCCTGACCGAGGCCTTGGGGCTCTCCCTGCCTGGCAACGGCTCGCTGGTGGCTACCCATGCGGACCGCCGCGAGCTGTTCCTCAAGGCGGGCCGGCTGATCGTGGAGCTGGCGCGCCGTTGGTACGAGCAGGACGACGCCAGCGTGCTGCCGCGCTCCATCGCGAGCTTCAAGGCCTTCGAGAACGCCATGGCGCTCGACATCGCCATGGGCGGCTCCACCAATACCGTGCTGCATCTGCTGGCGGCGGCGCGCGAGGCGGAGGTGCCCTTCACCATGGCCGACATCGACCGGCTCTCGCGCAAGGTGCCCAACCTGTGCAAGGTGGCGCCCAGCACCCAGCAGTATCACATGGAGGACGTGCACCGGGCGGGCGGTGTCATAGGCATCCTGGGCGAACTGGAGCGCGCCGGCCTCCTGCATACCGATGTCGGTACCGTGCACAGCGCCACCCTAGGGGAGGCGCTGGCACGCTGGGACGTGCGGCGCACCAACGATCCCAAGGTCCTGGACCTCTACCGCGCGGCGCCGGGTGGGGTACGCACAATCGAGCCCTTTAGCCAAAACAACCGTTACGCCGAGCTGGACCTGGACCGCAGCCAGGGCTGCATCCGTGATGTGGAACATGCCTACAGCCAGGACGGCGGACTCGCCGTGCTCTACGGCAACATCGCCGTGGACGGCTGCATCGTGAAGACCGCGGGCGTGGACGCGAGCATCCTCACGTTCTCCGGGCCGGCCCGCGTGTTCGAGAGCCAGGAGGCGGCGGTGGAGGCCATCCTGGGCGACCGCATCCGGCCTGGCGACGTGGTGGTGATCCGCTACGAAGGCCCGCGCGGCGGGCCGGGCATGCAGGAGATGCTCTATCCCACCAGCTATCTCAAGTCCAAGGGGCTGGGCAAGGTCTGCGCGCTTATTACCGATGGCCGTTTCTCTGGCGGCACCTCGGGCCTGTCCATCGGCCACATCTCGCCCGAGGCGGCGGAGGGTGGCGCCATCGCCCTGGTGGAGGAGGGGGACATGATCGAGATCGACATCCCCAATCGGCGCATCCATCTGGACGTGACCGACGAGGCGCTGGCGCGTCGCCGCGCGGCCATGGAGGCGCGCGGGGCAGGCGCCTGGAAGCCGCTTGGCCGCCAGCGGGCGGTCTCGCCCGCCCTGCGGGCCTATGCCGCCATGACCACCTCGGCCGCCAACGGCGCGGTGCGCGACGTCAGCCAAGTTGAGCGGCGC
>DAITOH010000164.1:0-1340 GCA_036834225.1 Thiobacillaceae bacterium
TTGCACCCGTCAGCACCCGACGGAAATCGTCCTTGATGCGGTCCAACGCCTGAGCGCTCTGTGCTTCGAATCTTAGTACAACCACGGGCGTTGTGTTGGATGCCCGGATGAGACCGAAACCGTCTTCGTACTCAACGCGCAGGCCGTCGATGGTGATGATCTCGCGGGCGCCCTCGAACTGTGCATGTCTTTGCAGGTTTGCAATCAGTTGGTGCGGTTCGCCCTCGCGCATGGGGATGTGTAGCTCCGGCGTGTTCACGGTATCGGGCAGGCCGTGCAGGGTGGCGTCGACGTCCGCCTGCCGCGACAGGTATTCCAACAGGCGCGCCCCGGCGTAGAGGCCGTCATCGAAGCCGTACCAGCGCTCCCCGAAGAAGATGTGGCCGCTCATCTCCCCGGCGAGCAGCGCCCCGGTCTCGCGCATCTTGGCCTTGATGAGGGAGTGGCCCGTCTTCCACATCAGGGGGCGGCCGCCGTGGCGTTCGATCCAGCCATGCAGGTTGCGGGTGGACTTGACGTCGTAGATCACCGTGGCGCCCGGGTTGCGCGCGAGCACGTCGGCGGCGAAGAGCATGAGCTGCCGGTCGGGGTAAATAATGCGACCATCGCGGCTGACCACCCCCAGGCGGTCGCCGTCGCCGTCGAAGGCCAAGCCAATCTCGGCATCCCCTTTGGCGAGGTGGGCGATGAGGTCGTGCAGATTCTCGGGCTGGGATGGATCCGGGTGGTGGTTGGGGAAGTGGCCGTCCACCTCGCAGTAGAGGGTCTCCACCTCGCAGCCCAGGGCCCGGTAGAGATCGGGGGCATAGGCCCCGGGTACACCGTTGCCGCAGTCGACGGCGATCTTCATGGCGCGCGCAAGCCGGATGTCAGAGGCAATCCGTCCGATGTAGTCGCGGGCGATGTCGTACTGCCGGTAGCCGCCTCGCCCCGTGGCCAGATCGCCCGTCTCGATCCGCCGACGCAGGCCCTGGATCACCTCGCCGGACAGGGTCTCTCCCCCCAGGACCATCTTGAGCCCATTGTAATCCGGCGGATTGTGCGAGCCGGTGACCATCACGGCCGAGTTCGTGCCCAGGTGATGGGCGGCGAAATAGCACATGGGCGTGGCCACCAGCCCCAGGTCCACGACATCGACCCCCGCAGCCCGGATGCCCTCGGCCAGGGCGGCGGACAGCTCGGGACCGGACAGCCTGCCGTCGCGGCCGATGGCGATTGTGGACTGGCTGCGCGCCAGGGCCTCAGAACCGATGGCCTGGCCGATCTGGACTGTGATTTCAGGGGTCAGGGTTTGGCCTACGACACCGCGGATGTCATAGGCCTTGAAGATCTCTGGGGGC
>DAITOH010000164.1:1440-3310 GCA_036834225.1 Thiobacillaceae bacterium
CTGCCCAGACCTGCATCATGGTTGGCAGATCACCTGCCTCGAAGGATTCGTAAAAGGTCTTTTCCGCCGCCTCGGGCGTTTGCCCTATCCACAGGATCCAACCTGGTTGCCTCGCAATCTGCCCCCTGCCTAAAATGACCCAATTGGACCAACCGGCCTCGTTCAATGACCGCCCACACCCAACTGCTCGAGAAGTACAGCCGACCGGGGCCGCGCTATACATCCTACCCGACCGCGCCCTACTTCCATACCGGGTTTACTGAGACGGACTGGCTGCAGGAATTGACAGCCTCTCAGGACGCGAGGCGGGGCGTGTCCCTCTACGTGCACATCCCGTTCTGCGACACCCTCTGTTACTACTGTGGCTGCAATATGGTGGCCACTGGTGACTATGACAAGGCAAAGCGTTACCTGGCGGTCCTTAAGCAGGAGATGGCCCGGGTGGCAGCACTCACCCACGCACAGCGCCGGGTCGAACAGCTGCACTGGGGCGGCGGCACGCCCACCTACCTGAAGCCGGCCGACATCCGTCGTCTGATGGAGGCCATCCGCAGCCACTTCCACCTTGCCTCCGAGGCAGAGATGGGTTGCGAGGCGGATCCGCGCGAACTCACCCGCGAACACCTGGTCGCCTTGCGCGAGTGCGGTTTCAACCGCCTGTCCATCGGTGTGCAGGACCTTGACGAGCGCGTGCAGAAGGCGGTCAACCGCGTGCAGCCGGCGGCCATGATCGGCCAGGTCTATGCGTGGGCGCGCGAGCTGGGTTTCGCCAGCATCAACATGGACCTCATCGTCGGCCTGCCGCACCAGAGCGTGGCGAGTTTCTCCCGCACCCTGGACCAGGTCCTAGCCTGGGCACCCGACCGGCTCGCGGTCTTCACCTATGCCCACGTGCCCTGGATGAAGCGGCATCAGAAGCTGATCCGGGAGGAGGACCTGCCGGATTTCGCAACCCGGCTGGACCTGCAGCAGCTCATCCACGACCGGCTGGGTGCCGCGGGTTACGTGAACATCGGCATGGACCACTTCGCCAAGCCCGAGGACGAACTGGTGCAGGCGCAGCGCGCCAAGACCCTGTGGCGCAACTTCCAGGGTTACACCACGCACAAGGACTGCGACATCTACGCCTTCGGCGCCTCCGGTATCAGCCAGACGCGGGAGGTCTACGTGCAAAACGAGAAGAACCTGAAGAAATACCAGGAGCGCGTCGTCGCTGGCCATCTGCCGGTGGAACGCGGCCTGCGCCTGACGCGGGAAGACCTGATCCGGCGTGACCTCATCACCCGCATCATGTGCGATCTGGAGCTGTCCTATGCCGACTTCTCCGCCACGTGGGGCATCGACTTTGGCGCCCACTTCCAGGACGCCCTGGCAGAACTGCCACCGCTAGCCGACGACGGCTTAATTGAGCTGTCCGACGCAGGGCTTAAGGTCACCGATCTGGGTCGGCTGTTTTTGCGCAACATCGCCATGTGCTTTGATAGCTATCTGCGCCAGGCCGGTGAGGCGCAGCCGCGTTACTCGCGCACGGCCTAAATCCCGACGGATGCCCCACGCGGGCGGTCGCGCCTTTGTTTACTGCACCACGCCCTGCAGCACCGCCTCCTCCTCGCCCGCGATCTGGGCCAGCACCTTGGCCACGTCACCCTGCATGCCCTTGGCCAGCATGCCGGTGTTCAGGCGCATGACCTGGACCTTGCCGTCCTTGGCCTCGAACACCGTCATCCGGCAGGGCAGCGGCGGCGCCTTGCCCTGGCTCGCCTTGGCCCGTTGGCATCCTTGGGGCAGGCGGCGACCACCTTCATGCGTGGGGCGTCCTTCGCCCCCTCGGCCTTCATGGCGGCTTGCACGTCGTGTACCTGATCCACCT
>DAITOH010000165.1:0-3304 GCA_036834225.1 Thiobacillaceae bacterium
CACCATCCGTTCAGGTGGTCGACACCAAGCGGCCCGCCCTCACCGGCGCCACCTTTAGCGGCAACACCCTTACCCTGAGCTTCAGCGAGCCGGTGACTTTAGACAACGAGAACGGCATCTCCCTGGCCCGATACACATCGCCGGTCGACCCAGGTGGCCCTGGCACTGCTATTTCTATCAGCGGCATTTCCGAACAGGAAACCAACACCCTGAGCGTCACCTTGTCGACAAGCCTGAATGCAACCGACGTCCTGAAGGTGCGTTACGACGCGGGACCTGGCAACCTGCGCGACCTGGCTGGCAACGAGGCCCAGTCCGGCGAGTTCTGGATCGGCGGCCATGGCAACAACGAGGTCAAGCTGGACGAATATGGCAGCAACTTCCCCATCGCCTTGTTCGGCAATGGCGGCAACGACGAGCTAGTCGGCACATGGGATAACGATGTCCTGCGCGATGGCGCCGGCAGCGACAACCTGGCCGGCGGCGACGGCGCCGACATTATCCACCTGGTGGAAAACGGCACATCCATCCCCTTTAGCCGTGATGTCGTCCGCATCGGACTGGGCGAGAGCTCGCCCTGGGCCGTGACGGCACCCAATGCCTACGGTCTTAAGTTCGATGTGATCACCGGCTTCGACATCACCTCAGGCACAGTCTCCAACCATGACGTCCTGGGCCTCCCACGCGCGGCGATCGCCGGCAACACCTCCGGCTTCGTCAACGGCACCGACGTCGGCGGTATCAGGAGCCACAGCATCTCGGGCGGCATCGTCACTTTCGGCAGCACGGACAGCGGTACGCCCATCACCGTCAACGAAACCAATGTGGTGAACGCCCTCGAATACCTCAGGACCAACATCAATAACCCGGGCAGCACGGTCGCCTTCCGCATGGACACGGACAACGATACGCACGTGGACACCCTGGTGGTGTTCCAGGACGCCGGCACCTTGCTGGGCAGCCTCCAGGTGCCCGATCTCGTCGTCGCCTTGCTGGGTTTGCAGAACGCCGCCAGCGCCACCCTGGGCACCGCTGCGGGCGCAAACGTGGTGCAGATCCAGGACACGCAGCCGCCCATACCCACCGACTTCGCCCTGACATCGAACGGCATCGAATTCACCTTCTCGGAAAATGTCTACGTTCCGAGTCCGATATTGAACCTGGCGCTGAGCATGTACAAAAACGGTGATGTGAACACGGAATACAAGCCCACCGGCGTCACCGGCGCGGGCACTGCCGACCTCGCCATCCAATACGGCACGAGCTTGGGCGCAACCGACTGGGCCGCGTTCGTCTATGCAGGAAGCAACACCGGCAATGCCTTCCGGGATGGGGCCGGCAACGTGCTCACCTTGCAGGAAGAGGAGACAGAAGCCATCTTCATCGTGGGCAGTGATGGCAACAATACCATCGTACTACCACCCTCGATATCCCCCACGGAGATCGAGATCTACGGCTTTGGCGGCAACGACACCATCACTGGCCACGCCGGAACGGACTGGATCGATGGCGGCGCCGGCGCGGACACCTTGACTGGGGGCCTTGGCATCGACTACTTCATGTTCGAACAAGGCGATTCGCCGGCGGTGACCGGTGGGAACCTAGGCGGTGACGGTGTTCTCAATACGGGCGACACCTTCAGCTTCGACAACGGCGTAGACCGCATCATCGATTTCACAAGCGGTGAGGTGATCGACCTGACCCGCCCCGCCGTCGACCTGTTCGGCAACGACGTGGGCTACATGGGATACACCCCCAGCAATGGCCTGGCGACCGACCAGGGCTTCTTCGTCGTGCGGGGGAACTATACTGACGGCGGCACGCCCGGCAGCAGCGGGACCTTCACCGTCAACACGGACACGGGCAGCTCCACCCTGATCGTCTGGGACGGCGACCCCACGGGCGGTGTGACCCAGACCGGCATCGTGCTCTCCGGCGTCATGCCGTCCCAACTCAACCTCATCGCTGGCTCCGGCTGGATCGGTCATCTCTGAGTCTTGAGCCACCTCGGCCACCCGTCCGCCTTTGCGGACGGGTGCCACCCTCCCCGTCTCCGACCACCTGCACCGCCCTCCGCGTGACCCTTCTGCGCAGCCTCAGTCTGGTCTGTACCCTCCTGCCGGCCCTGCCCGGCTTTGCCTCGACCTGGACGCACCAGCCGGAAGGGTATACAGGTGCGGGAGGCGGCCTAAGTGAGCAAGCTGCGGACACGATCCATGCCGCCTCCTCAGCCCCCTACCCACTGCACGACCGCTTCTTTTGGCCAACGGGTCTTGGGCGGCGCCGCCTTGACCCGGTAGCCGAAGGCCGCCAGCACCGACAACCCCCAGACCTGTCGGTCCAGCAGCCCATGCTGGGCTAAGAGCCGCTCCGTGTCGCGGCGATGGAAGCCCTCGATCGGGCAGGAATCGATGCCCAGCAAGGCAGCCGCGGTCATCATGTTCGCCAGGGCGATATAGGTCTGGCGGCAGGCCCAATCGAACAGGCCTTCCGGGTGATCGAGGAGGCGGAAGTCCTGCTGCTGGAAGTTGCGGATGCGCTCCCGCCGCGCGGCGATGGCAGCCTCGTCCAATCCCTTGACCTGGCGCATGTGCTCGCCGAGATAGGCGCTATCCCAGCGCAAGTCCTTGCGCGCCAACACGGCCAGCACGTGGCTCGCCCCAGGCAGCTGAGTGCGCGCCCCCCAGGCCACCTCCATGAGGGCCTGGCGCAGGCTTACGTCCTGCAACACCAGGAAACGCCAAGGCTCAAAGCCAAAGGAACTGGGCGACAGCCGCCCCGCCTCCAAGATGGCGTCGAACTGCTCGGCAGGGATGCGGCGCTGGGGGTCGAACTCTTTGCAGGCGTGCCGGAAGTGAAAGGCGTCAAGCAAATCCTCGATGGCCAGAACGCGTTCTGTCATAGCTGCTCCTCAGTCGAAGACCACCGTCTTGTTACCATAGACCAGGATGCGGCTGTCGATGTGCCAGCGCACGGCGCGCGAGAGCACCACCTTTTCTAAGTCCGCCCCCTTCCGCATAAGGTCCTCCAGGTTGTCGCGGTGCGAGATGCGCACCACGTCCTGCTCGATGATGGGGCCGTCGTCGAGCACCTCGGTGACATAGTGGCTGGTGGCGCCGATCAGCTTCACCCCCCGCTCGAAGGCGCGCTGGTAGGGCTTGGCACCGTGGAACGCAGGCAGGAAGGAGTGATGGATGTTGATGATGCGGTTAGTTGTGTATCGTTCTTTCTGTAAATTCCGTTTTGCCTGCTGGGAGGCAGGATTGCCGGGCGAGGTGCGTAGGCGCGTAGCGCCGGAGCAGCT
>DAITOH010000166.1:0-3300 GCA_036834225.1 Thiobacillaceae bacterium
GTGGCGCCGCTGGGCGATCCGGTGGAAATTCGCGTGCGCGGCTTTGCGCTGACCCTGCGCCGCGACGAAGCGGCGTCCCTTGGCGTGGAGAAACTTGGATGAGCGCGCGCAGCTACACCATCGGTTTGGTGGGCAACCCCAACTGCGGCAAGACCACGCTGTTCAATGCGCTTACCGGCGCCCGGCAGCAGGTGGGCAACTGGCCCGGTGTTACCGTCGAAAAGAAGGTCGGCGAGTACTGGCATGAGGGCAGCCGCTTTGAGGTGGTGGATCTGCCGGGCACCTATTCCCTTGATGTTGCCGACCGCGAGATTTCCCTCGATGAAAAGATCGCGCGCGACTACGTGCACGCCAACCAGGCGGACCTGATCGTCAACATCGTCGATGCCGCCAACCTGGAGCGCAACCTCTACCTCACCATCCAGCTTGCCGAGATGCGCGTGCCGCTGCTGGTGGTGTTAAACAAGGTGGACGTGGCAGAGGCCAAGGGCATGCACGTGGACGCCGAGGCGCTATCGCGCCAGCTCGGCTGCCCGGTGCTTCCGGTGGTGGCCGCACAGGGCAAGGGTATTGCCGAACTAAAGACAGCCATTGCTCAGGCCGTGACCGACCCACCCCGCGCTAGCGTCCTGGTGGAATACGAGGCGGCGCTAGACCACGCCGTGGCCGATCTTGCCCGACAGCTTCAGGAGGTGGCCAAGGCCGCCGGGGTCGCCCCACGCTGGCTGGCGGTGCGCTTGCTAGAAGGCGACGACCTGGCCCGACAGGCCGCCGGTCCCGAACTGGCGCTCGAGGCCGCCAAGCGCGCCGAGGCCTTAGGCGGCGACCTCGACATCCAGGTGGCCGACGCACGCTACAGCCTGTCTAACCACATCGCCCGACAGGTGGTGAAAGTCACGGGCCGGGTGGGCCAAGACCTTACCGACCGCATCGACCGCGTGGTGCTAAGCCGGGCGCTGGGCATCCCGATTTTCCTGTTGATGATGTATCTGATGTTCCTGTTCACCATCAACGTCGGCGGTGCCTTCATCGACTTCTTTGATCAGGCCGCCGGGGCGATCTTCGTAGACGGGTTCGGTGAAGTGCTTGCCGGTATCGGGGCGCCACAGTGGGTGCACTTGATCCTGGCTGAGGGCATCGGCGGCGGTCTGCAAACCGTGGCTACCTTCATTCCGGTAATCGGCTTCCTCTACCTGTTCCTGTCAGTGTTGGAGGATTCGGGCTACATGGCCCGGGCAGCATTCGTCATGGACCGGTTCATGCGCTGGGTGGGCCTGCCTGGCAAGTCCTTCGTGCCCTTGATCGTCGGCTTCGGCTGCAACGTGCCGGCCATCATGGCCACCCGCACCCTGGAACACCGCCGCGACCGGCTGCTGACCATCGCCATGGTGCCCTTCATGTCCTGCGGGGCCCGCCTGCCTGTGTATGTGTTGTTCGCGGCCGCCTTCTTCCCACAAGGGGGGCAGAACGTGGTCTTCGGTCTGTACTTGCTCGGCATCGCCGTGGCCATGGCAACTGGACTGGTGCTCAAGCACTCTATCCTCAAGGGCGAGGCAACACCTTTCATCATGGAACTGCCGCCATACCACCTGCCCACGGCGAAGGGCATCCTCATCCACACCTGGACGCGCCTGAAAGGATTCATCTTCCGCGCCGGCCGGGTCATCGTGCCCATGGTGCTGGTGCTCAACATCCTCAATGCCGTGGGCACTGACGGCAGCATCGGCAACGAGAACAGCGAACGCTCCCTGCTGGCCCAGATCGGCCGCGCCATCGCGCCGGCCTTCTCGCCGATAGGCTTGACGCAAGAAAATTGGCCGGCGACGGTGGGCATCTTCACCGGTATCCTGGCTAAGGAAGCGGTGGTGGGCACCCTGGATGCGACCTACACTGCCTTGGCGACGCAAGATACAGGCGCGCAGCAGCAAGAGGCCCAGTTCGATCTGGCGGCCGCCCTCCTTGATGCCTTCGCCACCATTCCCGCCAACTTAGCCGACGCACTGGGCACCTGGGCCGACCCTCTGGGGCTAGCTTCGGTAGACGTGAGCGACCAGGCCGCCGTGGCCGCGGAACAGGGGGTGTCCACCGGCACCTTCGGCGCCATGGCCGCCCGCTTCGACGGCGCGGCCGGGGCCTTCGCCTACCTGCTGTTCATCCTGCTCTACACACCCTGCACGGCGGCGCTAGCAGCGATCTATCAGGAAAGCGGCATGCGCTGGATGCTTTTCGTAGGCCTCTGGACGCTCGCCCTGGCCTACGGCCTGGCCACCTTGTACTACCAGGCGGCCAATTTCACCCGCGACCCCGCCACCGCCCTGTTCTGGATTAGCCTGGTGCTGGCGGTCTTCGCGGCGGGCTTCCTGTGGCTGCGCTGGCAGGGCCGGCGCTACGCCGCTGCCCATGCCGCGCCACACAAGGCCTGAGGGTGGGGCGATGATCCTGTCCCAAATCAGCGCTTACCTGAAGCGGCAGCGCCGCGCCAGCCTGGTGGACATGGCCCACACCCTGATGACCGATCCCGAGGCCCTGAAGGCCATGCTGGCCGCTCTAGAGCGCAAGGGATGGGTGCGTCGCATGCAATCAGGTACACCCTGCAAGGGGTGCTGCAAGTGCGACCACAAGGCGGTGGAGCTGTACGAATGGACGGGCGACTGAACCTGAAAGTGGCGCAGCCGATTTGCGACGTTCCTGTAGGGGGAGGGGCTGGAGTAGAGGGATCGTTCATAGCCGTCAACGACCTCTGTTATCGGCAGGGGGGCAGTTGGTCATGTTGGTAGGCCGACTCGTCACGACTTCGCTACCCTGCCCGAGCCCGATGCCGGCATCGCCCCCCAATGGGACTTTGCCCGCGACTGGCTAACCCAAAAAACACTTGCAAACAGGAATGATTCTCATTATATTAATCAGCAGGCTGACACTACATCCGTGGCAGCCGCATTATTTGACCCGCCAGCCAACGGCCAAAGGCCCTAGCCAGCCGCATTCGCCGAAGGGACATGGCGGCGGCCACCTGAGGCCTCGATGTCGCCAGTTCGCCTACTCAACCCCGAGTCGGTGGGGCTTCGGCATAAGTGAAGTTATAAGCACGCGTATGAAAGGAGAGCTATGGTGGACTGGTTGAAAACGGTGGCTTGGATATTCCGCGGTCAGCGCTGCGTGCTGATTGGCTTGCTCGGCCTGGTGGCCATGGTTTACGCCTATGTGCCCCTGACGGGGTCCGGCCAAAGCTCGAGTGAACAGGCGAGCCAAGCTTCGGCGCGCTAAGGGAGGGCGGCATGCATTCAAGCGTTCAACATCCCG
>DAITOH010000167.1:0-3295 GCA_036834225.1 Thiobacillaceae bacterium
CAGTCGGACATGCACGGGCGCCCCTGGGAGTATGCCGCGGAAACCCGTATGATCCCCATCCTCACTCAGGACCAGACCGGGCTTAGCGACGAGCTGCTAGCCCTGGAGATCGTGGAGCCCTAAGCCACGCAGCGATAGGACATGACCTCGGATCATGATCGTATTGACCGGTGACATCGGTGGCACCAACACCCGCCTTGCCCTGGCCGACGTGGCCATCAATCGCGTGCGACTGCGCGAGGTAGAGCGTTTCCACAACGAGGGCGTGGCCTCCTTAAGCCAGCTGCTGCGTGCCTTCCTGGACGGCAAGACGCGTCCTCTGGCCGCGTGTCTTGCCGTTGCGGGACCAACCGACGGCCGACGGGTTAAGCTGACCAATCTGGACTGGGCCATCGACAGCGAGGCCATCTCCGCCGAGACCGGTATCCCCAGAGTGCGCCTGGTGAACGACTTCGCGGCCGTGGGGCACGGTCTGGCCGTGCTGGAGGTGGGAGGGCGCGCCACGCTGCAGGCCGGCGAGCCCGCTGCCCACGCCCCGCGTCTGGCGCTGGGGGCCGGCACCGGCCTGGGTGTCGTGCAGACGGCCTGGTTTGAGGGGCGCTACCACTCAATGGCCTCGGAGGGCGGGCACATCTCCTTCGCCCCCACCGATGCCGTGCAGATGCGCCTGCTCGCCTTCCTGCAAGGGATTTACGGCCGGGTCTCGGTCGAACGCATCCTCTCCGGACCGGGCCTTTCCCGGCTCTACCGCTTTTGCTGGGATGAGGCGGGCATGCCGGGGATGGCGCCCGCGCTGCCGGCAGACGAGATCAGCGACGCTGCCCTGGAAGGACGCGACGCGGTGGCGGTGCGCACCCTGGCCCTGTTCGCGCGCATCTTCGGCCAGACCGCCGGCGACCTGGCCCTGGTGTCCCAGTGCCTGGGCGGCGTCTATCTTGCCGGCGGTATCGCCCCCAAGATCCTTCCCATCCTGCAACAGGGGGCCTTCCTGGAGGGCTTCCGCGACAAGGGTCGCTTCTCGGCCTGGATGGAACGGGTGCCAGTCTACGTGGTGTTAGACGAGGACGTGGGGCTCAAGGGCGCGGCGCTGGCCGCGACGGTCTGACCCGGCGTCAGACTGCCGACTCGCCGGTCTCGCCGGTGCGGATGCGCACCACCTGCTCGACGCTGCTGACGAAGATCTTGCCATCGCCGATCTTGCCGGTGCGGGCGGACTTCACGATGGCGTCGATGACTTGATCCACCAGCCCGTCGGCGACCACCAGCTCAATCTTCACCTTGGGCAGGAAGTCCACCACATACTCCGCGCCCCGATACAGTTCGGTGTGCCCCTTCTGGCGGCCGAACCCCTTGACCTCGGTGACGGTGAGGCCGGTCACGCCGATAGCCGACAGCGCCTCGCGCACCTCGTCGAGCTTGAAGGGTTTGATGATGGCTTCGATCCTTTTCATGTCCGTCTCCTGATCGGCTGGTGGCTGATGACAAGTGGCCAAATCATCTGCAAGTCGCGTCTGCGGCCCTCGAAGCCCTTCTCCCGCGAGGAGAGGAGGGGGGGAAGGTACTCGCATGGCTACCAGTGTAAGCCCATTCCGGGCGCGGCCCGTCACCTGTCCTCTCAAGTAACATGCCGGGCCGCCCCAGGTGTTTTTTTGCACCCCCTCGGAGGGCGGGCTTAGCAGAGCCTAGCCGGGGGCGCTCAGAAGGGTGCGCGGTAGCGGTTGGTCACCGGGTAGCGCCGGTCCTTGCCGAAACCCCGCTTGGTCACGCGGATGCCGGGTGCCGACTGACGGCGCTTGTATTCCGAGCGGTCGATCAGCTGCACCACCTTGCGCACCATCGCCTCGGGAAAACCGGCGGCGACAATCTCGCGCGGCGATTGGTCGAGCTCCATGTAGCGCTCCATGATGGCGTCCAGGTCCTCGTAAGGGGGCAGGCTGTCCTGATCGGTCTGGTTGGCCTTAAGCTCCGCACTGGGGGCGCGCACAATGATGCGCGTGGGGATCACCGCCTGCCGGTGATTGCGGTAGCAAGCTAGCTTGTAGACCAGGGTCTTGGCCACGTCCTTCAGCACCGCAAAGCCCCCCGCCATGTCACCGTAGAGGGTGGCATAGCCGGCGGCCATCTCGCTCTTGTTGCCGGTGGTGAGCACCAGTTTGCCGAACTTGTTCGACAGCGCCATTAGGATCATGCCGCGGATGCGCGCCTGCAGGTTTTCCTCCGTGGTGTCGTAGGGCAGGTTGTCGAATGCGTCGGCCAGGGCCGCAAGGAAGCTGTCGAACATGGGCTTGATGGAGATGACGCGGTAGGTCACGCCCAGCCGGCGTGCGAGTTCGGCTGCATCCTCCCGGCTCATGTCGGCGGTGTACTGCGAGGGCATCATCACCGCCTCGACGCGCTCGGGGCCCAGGGCATCGACGGCGATGACCAAGGTGAGCGCCGAGTCGATGCCGCCGGACAGGCCGATGAGCACGCCCGGAAAGCCGTTCTTGTCGACGTAATCGCGCACCCCCAGCACCAGCGCCTGGTAGACGCTCTCCTCCAGGCCGGGCAGCGGCTGGACCTCGCCCCTGGGCACCCCCTCGCTTAGCTCCACGAAGTACAGGCCCTCGCTGAAGAACGGACACTGGGCGGTAACGGTACCTACTGCGTCCATGGCGAAAGAGCCGCCGTCGAACACCAGCTCATCCTGACCGCCCACCATGTTGGCGTAGATCAGGGGCAGTCCGGTCTCGGCAATACGCTCCCGCGCCACCCGATAGCGATCGAGCTGCTTGGCCTTATGGAAGGGCGAAGCATTGATGACCAGCAACACCTGTGCGCCAGCATCGCGGGCCTGGCCGGCGATGCCTGGCACCCAGATGTCGGAGCAGATGTTGAGGCCGAAGCGCACGCCCCCGACCTCGAACACCGTGGCCGAGTCGCCGGGCCTAAAGGTGCGCAGCTCGTCGAACACCGTGTGATTGGGCAGATTCTGCTTGCGATAGACCGCCTCGACGCGCCCCCCGCGCAGCACGACCGCGGCGTTGTAGCGTCGGTCGCCCTCCAGGATAGGCAAGCCCAGCACCACCGCCAGATCCGCCGGCAGCCTGGGTGTGAGCCCCGCCAGCACGCGGGCGTTCTCGGCATAGAAATCCTCGCGCAGCGCCAGGTCCTCGGGCGGGTAGCCGCACAGCGCCAGTTCCGGCAGCACCAGCAGGTCGGCGCCGGCAGCGCGGGCTTCGTCGGCTAAGACGGCGATGCGCTCGGCATTGCCTTCCAGGTCGCCGACGATGGGGTTGAACTGGGCGAGCGCGAT
>DAITOH010000168.1:0-3286 GCA_036834225.1 Thiobacillaceae bacterium
TCCGCCGCGGGCAACGTGTTGCATCGGTGCGGAATTTTACCGACAACGGCAGGCACCTGAGGCGTGCCGTGCCCTCCCACCCCAGCGGACAGGGCTATCCGGGAATTCGGCGCTGACGTCGAGACCGCGACGACGCGTCAGGACTCGACCGGCTCGGCCTCGGCCTCCATCTCGCTGCCCTTGATATTGCCCACCCAGTCGCAGGCGGGGCTAAGACAAAGGTGACGCTCGACCGGATAGAAGCGGCTCATAAGCCGATCGACGAGCCGTTTGGGGATGCGCTGGGTCGCGAATCCGCACTTGGGACAGGTGCCCAGTTGATGACGATCGCATCCGAACAGCGTGGTTAAGCTCCAGTGGCGTGTGCCGGTGGTGATGCAACGGGCATGCCATGACTGTGTGCGGCCGGACACGGGCAATCCGGGATAAAAGAAGGGCGCCTGACGGCGCCCTTGAATCCCACCTGAAGGCGTGAAGGAGTAAAGCAATCTCCGGGCAGCGGGCGGACCGGAGCAGGCCCCGGCCCGTGTGCGTCATTCCACCCGCTCGCCGTGTAGGGCGATGTCGAGACCCTCGCGTTCCTGTTCCTCGGTCACGCGCAGGCCCATGACCATGTCCACCACCTTGAGGATGATGAAGGTCATGATGGCGGTGAAGACGATGGTGATCAGCGTGCCATAGAGCTGGATCATGAACTGGCCCATGCTGCCGGCCGTGCCGCCGATGGCCTCCACGGCGAAGATGCCGGTCAGGAGCGCCCCGACGATGCCGCCCACGCCGTGCACGCCGAAGGCGTCCAGGGAATCATCGTACTTGAGGGCACGCTTCAAGGATGTGGCGCCCCAGTAGCAGGCCACGCCCGCCACCAGACCGATCACCAGCGCCCCCACTGGGCCGACGAAGCCGGATGCCGGGGTGATGGCGACCAGGCCGCCCACCGCGCCGGAGGCGATGCCCAACACGCTGGGTTTGCCCTTGGCGATCCATTCCGCGAACATCCAGGACAGGGCCGCCGCCGCGGCGGCGATCTGCGTCACCGCCATGGCCATCCCGGCACGGCCGTCGGCCGCCATGGCGGAGCCGGCGTTGAAGCCGAACCAGCCCACCCACAGCATGGCCGCGCCGACGATGGTCAGCGTCAGGTTGTGCGGCACGAGGGCGTCCTTGCCGTAGCCGATGCGCGGACCCAGCACGTAGGCCGCCACCAGGCCGGCCACACCGGCGTTGATGTGCACCACGGTACCACCGGCGAAATCGAGCACGCCCATGTCCCAGAAGAAGCCGCCGTCACCGGCCCAGACCATGTGCGCCACCGGGGCGTAGACCAGCAGCGACCACAGGGCGGTGAACACCAGCATGGCGGAGAACTTCATGCGGTCCGCGTAGGCGCCGGCGATCAGGGCCGGGGTGATGATGGCGAAGGCCATCTGGAAGGTCATGAACACCATCTCGGGGATCGTCCCCGTCAGGCTGTCGATGCCGATGCCGGCCAGGAAGGCCTTGTCCAGCCCGCCGATGAAGGAGTTGAAGTTGGTCACCCCCTTCTCCATGCCGGCCGTGCTGAAGGCCAGGCTGTAGCCGACGATCATCCACAGCACCGAGATCATGGCGGCGATGGCGAAGCTCTGCATCATGGTACCCAGCACGTTCTTCTTGCGCACCATGCCGCCGTAGAACAGCGCCAGGCCGGGGATGGTCATGAACAGGACCAGGGCGGTGGAGGTCAGCATCCAGGCGGTGTTGCCGCTGTCGAGCTTGGGCGCCTCCTCGGCGGCAGCGGCTTCGGCCGGTGCCGCCTCAACCGGCATGGCCTCGGCGGGTGCAGCCTCCGTGGGCATGGCCTCGGGGGCCGGCGCCTCCATTGCAGGGGTTGCGCTCTCGGCAGGGACATATTGGGCCAAGGACAACCCGGTGTAACCCAGGCCGCCCACCAGCATCAGACTCACTAACAGTCGCTTCATTTTGTCGCTCCTCAGATCGCGGAATCGCCGGTCTCGCCGGTGCGGATGCGCACGACCTGCTCTAAGTCCCAGACGAAGATCTTGCCGTCGCCGATCTTGCCGGTCTGGGCCGCCTTCATGATGGCGTCGAGCACCTGATCCAGCAGGTCGGCCTTGATGGCCACCTCGATCTTCACCTTCGGCAGGAAGTCCACCACGTATTCGGCACCCCGATACAGCTCGGTGTGCCCCTTTTGCCGTCCGAAGCCCTTGACCTCGGTGACGGTGATGCCCGACACGCCGATGGCCGAGAGCGCCTCGCGCACCTCGTCCAGCTTGAAGGGCTTGATGATTGCGGTCACGAATTTCACGATCCGTCTCCTAGGGAAGAAGCGGCGGCCGGGCCGCCGCGATGGGGGTTAAAAGGATTTGGAGATCCAGACGGTGGTCGTACCCTTGCCGAGAAATTCTGCGTTGGCATCGGTCCAGAAGCCTTTCTTGGCATTGGTATCGGTGTACATGATGCCCAGCGTCATCCCTTCCGTCGGCCTGGACAATTTACCCAGGTCGTAGCTCAAGCTGATCTTCCAGTCCTCGTAGTCCTGGTTGCCATTGTTCTTGAACTTGAAGCTACCCCAATGGGCAGAGGCCGTCAGACCGGTGTCGCCCAGCGGCAGGCTGGCGGAGAGATCCCAATAGCCGGAGCCGTCGGCGTTGGCAAAACCGAAGACTTCGTCGCTGAGGGCGTAGGAGTATTTCAAGGTAAACCATTTCCAACCGACGGAAGCGTAGAGTTCCGTCGTGTTCGCCGTCACCGCTCCGGCTTTCTTGCCTGGATAGTAGTAGGTGATCACACCCAGGTCATAGCTGATGTCGCCCATACTGCCGCGATACCCGCCATAGAGATCGATCTCCATGTTGCCGGAGGCATAACCCTGGAAGTCCTCGATCCACCCCACATTCGAAGCCCAGGTGCCGATGTAGACACCGCTCGCATGGGCGTAGTCGAAACCGCCCTGAATGGCGGGGTCATTACCGGTCTGGGAGATACCCCGGAACACATAGTTGCTGTACAAGGACACATTCGCCGAGAGGCTGTGAGGGCTGTCCGCAGCAATGGCCACAGCAGGGACCGTCACCAGACCGGCGAGCGCGAGCGCGTGAAACACTTTGTACATTTTGAACTCCTAGACAGTTGACGGTGCAAAAGCGCACATCCGCGCCTAGCAGTATCCGTGCCAGTTTTTTTAATATTAATTATCAATATGTTACATAACTCGCCCTGCAACCGGCCGCACGAGTTCACCAATTTGGTGCATGACCGCGATCGCAGCGCACCAGGTTGG
>DAITOH010000169.1:0-3284 GCA_036834225.1 Thiobacillaceae bacterium
GGCCGCCACAAAAGCTCGCGATTCCGCAACATTGGACTAGGTCTGGCCGCGCCCGCGCAGTCGCTGCCAGATCCAGCCGCCGGGTGATTCCTGGCCGGTGAGCAGGTAGGTGAGCACGTTTAGGTTGCGCAGGATCAGGGTCTGACGGTAGCGGATGCCCGGGGGGCCGCAGAACAGGATGCGATCGTCCGGCGCGAGGACGAGGTCCTCCTCGGGCAGGAGCACCTCCTTGCCCTGGCGCTTGAGCAGCAGGGGGATGATGGCCAGACGCGCCTCGCGGTCGGCCGGCTCGCGCAGCAGATCGCCCAGCCGCAGGACCTGGCCCTGCTGAAAGATCAGCCAGCAGGCAATGCTGGTGGTGGCTTCGAGCCTGACGTCCCAGACTTCGGGCACCGACTCGCCCACCACGGCGGCGATGCGCGAGAGCAGCTCGTTGGCCCACTCGTTGTTCCTTTCGCGCGCCAGGGCGAAGAAGCGTGAGAGCAGTGGTGTGGTGAGCAGTGACAGGAGCTCGTGCGCGACGATGTGCGAGGGCTGCATGGTGACGTCGGCCTTGAGACGGCTGAACAACGGAGCGTTGGCCTGCCGGTTTTGGCGGATGACGCAGAACAGCCGGGCATTGAGTTCACGCGCCGTCATGATGATGGACAGGTTGTTCACGTCATCGTCGGTGCCGGCGACGATGCCCGCCGCCTCCAGGATGCCGGCGTCAAGCAGGGTGTGGGCTTCAGTACCCCGGCCGTGCACGCAGTCTACGCAGCCGGTCCTGGCCGGTTCCGCCTCCACCACCGTGACCGCAAGGCCCTCCTTGCGCAGATTGCGCACCACCGCCTTGCCGAAGCGGCCGTAACCGCAGACCACCCACTTGCCGCGCGGAGGCCGCAGGGGCGGGGCGAGGGGATGACCGGGCACGTCGGTCAGCCATGCGTAGAGCAGGTAATGGCCGGGCGCGTTGAGCGCCATGGCCAGGTGTTCGCCGAAGGTCTCGAAGGCATTGACGATCTCGTCGGTACCAAAGGAGGCCATGTTGGCGGCGGTATCCAAGGTATCCGCCCGGCAGAGCACGGGCAGGGTAGGCCGCAGCAGCTTCGCGGTCACGGCCACGCTCAAGTTGGCCTGGTCGTTGTTGGTCAGGGCGATGACCCCGGCGCAATGGCGGTGGTTCAGGCCGGCGCGGGCGAGGTTTTCCGGCAGACGCACATCGGCGCAAAGGGTGGGCAGGTCGAGGTGGTACTGGCCCAGTTCCAGCTCCGCGATGCGATCCGGGTCGATATCCAGCACCACCGCCTGCTCGTTGCGGTTGTCCAGCGCCTTGAGCAGCAGGCCGCCGGTCTCGCCGCAGCCGCACAGCAGGTAGAAGGGCTGGCGCAGGCGCCTCACCCGACCTTCGAAACGGGCGGCACGCATCGCTCGGCGGAAGGCGGGGTCCTGCAACAGGGCCAGGATGCTGCCGATGCTGTACAGCCAGACGATGACCGTGAGATAGATGGAGAAGGTAAGCCAGGCACGCTGGGCATTGCTGAAGGCGACGGGGATTTCGCCGAAGCCGATGGTGGTGGCGGTGTAGCTGATGATGTAGAAGGCATGGAAGAGGCTGAGCCCGGGCGCGGGATTGCCTTCGGCGTCCACGCCGGGGATCAGGCTTAAGCCCAGCACGGCGATGGCGTAGCTGAGGATGAGCAGGATGAGCGGCGCGCGCATGCGCCGCAGGATCAGGAACAGCACACTGTTCATGCCGGTGACCGGCGCCGGTCAGCGGTGATAGAGCACCGTCTCGATGATCAGGATGATCACCGACAGCACGTTGGCCATCAGCGCGCCGGCCGCCAGGGAGACGATGCTGGCCATGACCGGCGGCGTGAGCCCGACGCCAGTGACGTGGATCGCGACCGCCCAGACGCTGGCTGCGGCGATCAGCTGCAAGTCGGCCACCAGGCTGGCGGCGAGGTGGATGGCGCCGATCTGGGTGCGCTCGCCGAACTTGAGCACGGTGGCGATCAGGTTCACCACCACCGCAGCGAAGAGTTCAAGGACGTGATGGTGGTCGGGATTGTCGAACTCTCCCATGACGAACCCGAAATTGAGCGTCATGGCCAGGATGATGACGAAACCGAAGATGACCTTTTCCAGATTCATGGCATATCTCCCTCCACGACCACCATCTTACACCGCGGGGCAATGGCCCGGATCATGCGAAAAGAGGGGCATGTACCGGACTTTGAGGGATAATGTCGGGGAAACCGCGGCGCGCGGGCAAAAAAGGCCGGCGAGAGCCGACTGCAATGCACGTGGAACCGGTCATCCGTATTGTCTTAAGGTGCAGCGGTAGCTTGCGGGAACGCACGAATATCATCCTGATGAACGGTTTGCCACGAATTTGCCAAGAAAGACGAGCATGAACGATGCCCTGGCCGCCGAGGCCCTGAAGAAGTTCCGCATCATCTACGGTGCGGTGCGCAAGCATTCGCGCAACATGGAACGGGCCTGTGGCGTCGGAGGGGCCCAGATCTGGGCCATGGCCCTGCTGGCTATGACACCAGGCTTGCGGGTGACCCAGCTTGCGCAGGACATGTCCATCCATCCCTCCACCGCCAGCAACCTGTTGGACAAGCTAGAGCGCGCCGGTCTGGTGCAGCGCACGCGCAACAGCGAGGATCAGCGCGTCGTCCAGCTCTATCTCACCGAGGCCGGTGAGAAGGTGCTAGCCCGCGCGCCGCAGCCGCTCTCGGGTGTGCTCACCCACGCCCTCGAGCAGCTGCCTGAGGACCTCCTGCGGCGCTTAATCGAGGACCTGCACGCCGTTATCGACCATCTGCAGGTGGCGGACGCGGCAGCGGCCTCCAAGCCGCTGACCGAACTGTGAGGACTGGCCGTGAGTTTTCAGGAAGGTCTGCACGACCGTCGCGAGCGGGCGGAGCGCAAGGCGCACGGAGCGCAGCGACCGAGACATAACAATGAGTTAGGCGAGGGAGCGAGCACCGCGCAACGCAGCGATCCGTTCGCGCAGCAGGTTGTGCAGACCTTCCTTCACATATCTTCGCGTGCAGGCATCAATCCCGTATGGTCGATTGGGACCACGGCTGTGGATAAAGCAAGGCTTCGTAGGTCGGCCTTCAGGCCGACAGGTCGGGCTGAAGCTCGGCCATGGGCAAGCCGGGTCGATCACAGCGTGGTTTGGGCATCATGAACGCACTCCTGCTCGCCGTCCTCACCCCCCACCTGGGCGCACCCCTCGCGGCCTGGGCATCCCGCCACGGTCGCCTGCATTCTGCCTGGGTGGCCGC
>DAITOH010000170.1:0-3281 GCA_036834225.1 Thiobacillaceae bacterium
GGCGGCGTCCAGATCGCCGTGGAGGTCCCCCAGCTTGGGTTGGAAGAAATGGACCGCGGGGTCACATAGCTCCGCCATGGCGGGCGTTGTGAGGAACAGTCCCAGCAGCAGCCAGCGCATGAGTGTCTTCATCGCCTGTCCCGCGTCGCGTTGTTGTGGATGAAGCGCTCCACGTCCGCCCGCTTGAGGGGGCCCATGTTCTGCGCCACCAGCTTGCCTTGCGGGCTATAGAAGATAGGTTATGGGCAGGCCCCTGACCGGTCCGATCTGGGATGCCATGGCATGGTTGCTAAGCACCACGGGGTAGCTGATCATCATCCGGTCGGCGAACTCCAGCACCTGTTTGGGGTTCTTGTAGTCGAGCGCGATGCCGATGACGACCAGATTGTTCTTGCTGTTTTCGTGCAAGGCGACCAGATCGGGGATTTCCTCCAGACAGGGTGGGCACCAGGTGGCCCAGAAATTCACCAGTACCCACTTGCCCTTGTAATCCGCCAGGCGGTGGACCTTGCCCTGGCTGTCGGTCAGGCTAAAGGCCACCGCCGTGGCGCTCATCAGACCCAGAAGGGCTGCCAGTATCACACGTCTGAACACATTGACTCCGACTCGGGTGGATGATTGTTTACGACCCGTCCGACCCCTGCGGGTTCCGGTGTCAGACCCGGCCACTGCCGTGCCCCCGGCCCCATGGGGCATGCGGGAAAACTCGAATTTTACAAGGGCGAAACGGTTTACCTACAATCGCTGCAGCACGCTCGGACACCATCATGCAGCCAAGATACAACCTGCCAGCCATCAAGGGTGCCAGCGTCCTGAACTTGGACCTCAAGCCCGAGCAAGTCAGTGCTTGGCTGGAGCGGTTGCCCTTATCCAATCCGCTGCAGGCGGCCGAAAAGCTGGCGTACTACCTGGCCACTGCAAACCGGGCCAAGATGGCCCACGACGTGCGTGCCAGGATGGTCGAGTTGCTCGATTCCGTGGTCGACGAGACGGTCACCGCCTTGCGCGAGCAATATGTCAGCGCTCCACTGCCCCTCGCGCCGCGTCTGCGCCCCAACCCCGAACTCGCCCAGAGACTGCTGCTGGAGCAGGCCACGGCCTACAAGATCCTCATCCTGAGCTGGCTGGGCCAGACCTTTCACCTCAGCAAGAAACCGCTTCCACGCTATCTTCAGCGTCTGCTCCTGTGCCTGCAGCAGGTGCTCGAAATCAGTTTCGAGACCCACAACAGCGTACCTGATGGTGTTTGGGTCGACCTGCACCAGACCTACAATTACGCGCTGCGCTCGGGTCTGGCCGACGCCATCCCGGAAGACAGCAAGGCCATGCTGTCGGCGGATCAGATCTACAAGGGCATCCTGCTCATGGCCCTGGCCGATCCCTACCGCTTATCCCAGATCGAACGACCCTGGGCCAAGGATCTTATCGCCCGCTTCAGCAACCTAGCCGAGATCTTTCCGGTCGAGGCGTCTAGTGGCCGTGCCGGTATCTTCATCATCGACGTCAACACCGATGCCCCACCCAAGCCCCTGGCCTGGGAACAGCATCCGACCGATCCGCGCTGGGACCTGATGCTCAACACCACGGAATTGGCCAAGCATCTGGCCATGCTCTTAACGCACATCAAGGCCAAGGAAGATCCGGAGCAACTGGGTCTTCCGGCTGCGGCCAGGGATCCCAAGTATGCCGTCATGCTGCGTCGGCTCAAACTGAGCTGGGGCGCCTCGATCCTGCGTCAGTCGCGGCGCCGGCGTCGCCAGCGCGGTGAGGAGCTTGAGGTGGGTTTCGGTCTGCGTTCCGTCTACCAGCTCATCGGGCCGGTGGACGGCGACTGCCATCTGGTTAGTGCGCCCGGCGATCCTCCGCCGATGGTGATGCGTTGCACGACCGTGGATGACAGCATGGGCGGCTTGGCCCTGCGCAAGAGCGGCACCATCAGCGCCCAGGTCAAGGTGGGGGACCTGGTGGGCGTGCGCCAGGACAATGGATCCTGGAGTGTGGGCCTCGTGCGCTGGTTCCGGGTGCCGAAGGAAGGCGAGTTGTTTTTCGGTATCCAGCTCCTGGCGCCCAGGGCCCACTCGGTGCACGTGCGCCGCAATGACACCGGCAAGCAATACCCCAGCCTGCTGCTGCCGGCCTCACCGACCCTCAAGCAATCTGCCATGCTGCTCGTCCCGCCGGGCAGCATCGAACCCGATTCCCCCATCGATGTCCGATCCAACGCCGGCCAGGTCTCCATCCGCGTGGAGAAACGCCTCGAATATACCCCCAATGTGGAGGTGTTCCGCATCACGGTTGCCTGAGAACGGCGGCCCGGTCCGACGGTTATAGACCCTCCGGTGCCAGCTGGATCTCCCGAACCTCGCCCTGCCTCTCGTGCATGATGAGGATGTTGACCCGGCGGTTGCGCGCCCGGCCTTCCGGCGTGGCGTTGGTGTCCACGGGGCGGTTGTCGGCATAGCCGATGGCCACAAGCCTGGCCTGCGGCACCCCCTGCTCGGTAAACAGTCGCACCACGCTCCCTGCCCGCGCCGAGGACAGCTCCCAGTTCGACGGGAACACGGGGCTTCTGATGGGCACGTTGTCAGTATGGCCCTCGACCTGGATGGGGTTGTCCACCTCCGCCAGGACCCTGGCCACGGCGGTCAGGGCCTCGGTCGAAGTGGGCTGCAGGGTCGCCTCCCCGGTGGCGAACAGCACGCTGGCGTTGATCTCCACGGTGATGCCGCGTGGCGACTGGGTGACCCGCACCTGGCCCTCCTTGACCAGGGGCGCCATCGCATCGAGTACGTTCTTGGCCACCTTCTTCATGCGCTCGGTTTCGACCTGAGTCTGGGCCCCGGGCTGTCTGGGCTGGGCCTGGCCTATGGGCAGGCCGCTGCCCTCGAGCAGCACCGGATGGCGTGTCCGCATCTCGATCAGCCTGGCGCTGGTCAGGGGTTCGCGGAAGGCCTGCAACAGGGAGTCAGACAACACCCGGTACTTACCCTCGTTGATGGAGGAGATGGCGTACATCACCACGAAGAAGGCGAACAGCAGGGTGATGAAGTCGGCATAGGAGACCACCCAGCGCTCCAGATTCTCGTGTTCCTCGACGGGTCGGCGGAGGGGCATGGGGCTCGGGGGTCAGGTTTCAGGTTTCAGGGGTCATATGCAAGCCAGCAATCGCCCGCCGAAGCCCAATGGCAGCTTCGCCGCACGCCTTCATAAGAGATACCCCTGCAACTTCGCTTCGATCATCCTCGGGTTTTGGCTCCGGCCGCCTGCCTGCGGCAGGCTTA
>DAITOH010000171.1:0-3251 GCA_036834225.1 Thiobacillaceae bacterium
CGTTGCCCGCCCGGTCTGCCTCGCGCAGATAGCCGATGAGCTCCAGTTTACCGATAATCTCCATGGGGGCAAGCTGCATGGGCTAAACGGGCCGCCCCGAGTGTTTCTTGCACCCCTCGGGGGCGGGCAAGGCAGGGCCAGGCCCTGGGGGCGCTCAGATCAGCCGGTCGAGCACGAAGACACCCAGCATGGTGAAGGCTAAGGCGATCTTGAGCAGGGCACCGAAGAGCAGGCCCAGTGTTGCGCCCACGCCTGCCTGGGTTGCTTCCCGGAAGGTCGCCTTGCGACTGAACTCACCCAGGACGGCGCCGACGAAGGGCCCCAGCAAGGCGCCGGGCAGCCCGAACAAGATGCCCACGAGGGCGCCGATCGCCGCCCCCGAGATGGCGCGGGGCGAGGCCCCGAACCGCTTCGCCCCCAGTGCCGTGGCCAGGAAATCGATGCCGTAGCTTAGCAATGTGAGCACGCCCAGCAGCGTCAGGGTGAGCCAGCCGACGTGGACGAAGTCCTCCGCCCACGCAAAAAGCACAAGGCCCGCGTATATCAGCGGAATGCCGGGCAGCACGGGCAGGATCAGACCGGCAAGGCCCAGCACGATCAGCACGCTAGCCAGGAGCCAGAGCAGGATCTGGACGCCGGCATCAGGCATGGCAGTCTTCGCGCCGGGCGTCAGGCGGTATAGCGGCGTCCGCGGCCGCGACAACCAACCGGGTCGGGGATATTTTTATTGCGCTGCGGCTGGCGTGGGTGAACACTGTTTGTATTTCGATCATCTTCAGGAGGTCATCATGCCGCATCCCGCCCGACATCACCATCGCCTCACCGCCGGGCTGCTGACCCTGCTGCTCGCCCTATTCTGGCTGTTCCAGGCGGCCCCGGCGTGGGCTGCCGTGGATGACACCTATGATCAGGACTCCGTGTTGCAGGCCGCCGTCGAATTCTTCGGTCAGACCACCGAAGGGCTGGCCAAGGTGATCGAACGGGCCTTCAAGGACCATGGTCGGCCGGTCGGCTACATCCGGGGCGAGGAGGTGGCGGGCGCCGTCACCATCGGCCTCGTCTACGGACAGGGTGATCTTGTGATGAAGAACGGTGCGTCCGCCAAGGTCTACTGGCAGGGTCCGTCCATCGGCTTCGATCTCGGACTGAATGCCTCCAAGGTGTTCGTGCTGGTCTACAACCTGAAGGACTGGGAGCGCATCTACCAGCGCTTCCCCGGCGTGGACGGCAGCCTGTACTGGGCGGCCGGCGTGGGCATGAACTATCAGCGCCGCGACGACATCGTACTGGCCCCCATCCGCCTGGGGGTGGGTTGGCGTGCGGGGGGCAGTGTCGGGTACATGCACTACACCCGTGATCGGCGTTGGCTGCCGTTATAGCAGGCGATGCCGAGCCGGCCGTGCGCCGGCGCGGCGCTACACCCCCTGCTTTAAGCTCGCCTCGATGAACAAGTCGAGGTCGCCGTCCAGCACCGCCTGAATGTTGCCAATTTCCACGTTGGTCCTCAGGTCCTTGATGCGCGACTGATCCAGCACATAAGAGCGGATCTGGTGGCCCCAGCCGATGTCGGTCTTGCTGTCTTCCAGCTTCTGCTGTTCTGCCCGGCGGTTCCTCAGTTCCAGCTCGTAGAGACGGGCGCGCAGCATCTTCCAGGCCTCCTCCCGGTTGCGGTGCTGCGAGCGGTCGTTCTGGCACTGCACGACGATGCCGGTGGGGATGTGGGTCAGGCGAACCGCGCTGTCGGTCTTGTTGACGTGCTGGCCGCCGGCGCCGGAGGCGCGGTAGGTGTCGGTGCGCACGTCGGCCGGATTGATGTTGATCTCGATGGAGTCGTCGACCTCGGGGTAGACGAACACGCTGGCGAAGGATGTGTGCCGGCGCGCGTTGGCGTCATAGGGCGATTTGCGTACCAGCCGGTGCACACCGGTCTCGGTGCGCAGGTAACCGAAGGCGTAATCGCCCTCGACGCGAATGGTGGCGCTCTTGATGCCCGCCACCTCGCCTTCCGACTCTTCCAGCAGTTCGGTCTTGAAGCCCTTGCGCTCGCAGTAGCGCAGATACATGCGCTCGAGCATGCCGGCCCAGTCCTGCGCCTCGGTGCCGCCGGCGCCGGCATTGATCTCGATGAAGCAGGGGTTAGGGTCCATGGGGTTGGCGAACATGCGGCGAAACTCCAGGTCCGCCACCTGCCTCTCGATGCCCGCTACGTCGGCGGCCACGGACTCCAGGGTGTCGTCGTCGTTCTCCTCGCGCGCCAGTTCGAACAGCTCGGCGGCGGCGTTCAGCTCCGCGTCGATGCGCTCCAGGGCGAGCACGACCCCTTCGAGCGACTTGCGCTCCTTGCCGATCTCCTGGGCACGCTGGGGGTCGTTCCAGAGGCCGGGGTCTTCGGAGATGCGAATGACTTCGTTAAGCCGGTCGCGTTTGCCGACATAGTCAAAGAAACCCCCGTAAGGCCCGGGCGCGCTGCGCCAGATCGGCGAGGGATTCCGACAGTTGGTTGAGGCGTTCGGCTTCCATGCGGCTATCCTGAGGTCAGAGAATGCACAATTATACTGTCAGCCTCCCCATCACGTCCCGTCATGAATCCCGATTACTGCTATTTCGACCACGAGGCCGACATCGGCATCGAGGCTAAGGGCAAGACCCTGGAGGAGGCCTTCGAAGCCGCTGCCCTGGCGATGTTCGCCATCATGACCGAGCCGGCCACGGTGATCCCGGAGCGGCGGGTGCAGGTGGCGTTCGATGAGGCGGACCCGGAATACGCCCTGGTCACCTGGCTCAACCAGCTCCTGGCGCAGGCCCGTCTGCACGGTCTTATGTTCTGTGCCTTTGAGCTGAGGCGGCAGGGTGAGCATTGGCGGGGCGAGGCCTGGGGCATGCCCTGGCGGCCCGGTGCCGACCGCGGCACGGAGGTGAAGGGGGCCACACTCACCCAGCTCAGGGTCGAGCAGACCGCCCGCGGCTGGCGGGTGCGGTGCGTGGTCGACGTCTAGTCGCGCCTGCTGCTTAAGGTTGCCGAGTCCATCACCAGCAGGGCGCCGGTTCAGCGCCGGGTGCGCAGTTTCTCCGCCGCCGTGCGGATTAAGGCGCGTTTCTCCGTCGACATCCGATCCAGGTTGCGCACCTGCTGGCCCAGCCTGGGGTGGTTGCGGTAGCGTTCAGCGTGGCGGTCGAGGAGGCCCAGTACAGGGTCGTGAACGGGCAGGCCAGGGCGCCGACCGCCTGATCGGGTTTGTAGCGGCATCCGG
>DAITOH010000172.1:0-3240 GCA_036834225.1 Thiobacillaceae bacterium
CCGCGCAACGCAGCGATCCGTTCGCGCAGCAGGTTGTGCAGACCTTCCCTAAGCGTGTGCCGCATAACGATGACCGGAGTAGGCATGACCACCGTGGATGAGAGCGAACTAGCCGCCTGCGTGCGCCGCGAACTGGAAAAATATTTCAAGGACCTGGGCGGCGAGCCGGCCAGCCGCATCTACGACATGGTGATAAACTGCGTGGAAAAATCCGTCATCCAGGTCGTGCTGGACCGTGCCGCCGGCAACCAGAGCCGCGCCGCCGAGATGCTGGGCATCAACCGCAACACCCTCAGAAAGAAGATGCAGCAGTACGGCATCAAATGAGTGAGGCGAAAGATACCGCCTCCCCCTCACCTACCCTCACGACATGATCAAACGCGCCCTGCTTTCTGTCTCCGACAAGACCGGTCTGATCGACTTCGCGCGCGCGCTGCACGAATGGGGCGTTGAACTGCTGTCCACCGGCGGCACAGCCAAGGCCCTGCGCGAGGCCGGCATCCCGGTGATCGAGGTGTCGGACTACACCGCCTTCCCCGAGATGCTGGACGGCCGAGTCAAGACTTTGCACCCGAAGATCCACGGCGGCATCCTTGCTCGGCGCGACCTGGCCGAGCATGTCGAGGCCATGCAGCAGCACGGTATCAAGGGCATCGACCTCATCTGCGTCAACCTCTATCCCTTCGTGCAGGCCGTCGCCAAACCCGGCTGCACGCTCGAAGAGGCGATCGAGAACATCGATATCGGCGGCCCGGCCATGGTCCGCTCGGCGGCCAAGAACCACGCCTTCGTCACCGTCGTCACCGACCCGGCCGATTACACGGCCGTGATCGAGGAGATGCGCACGGGCGGCGGCAGTGTCTCCGCGGCTACCCGCTTCTCGCTGGCGATCAAGGCCTTCGAGTACACCGCCGCCTATGACGGGGCGATCGCCAACCACCTCGGCAAGCTGGTCGCCCAATCCGAGTTCCCGCGCACGCTCAATTTGCAATTTCACAAGGTGCAGGCCATGCGCTACGGCGAGAACCCGCACCAGGTCGCCGCCTTCTACGTGGCGGTGGGCGAGACCGAGGCGAGTGTGGCCAGCGCCCGCCAGATCCAGGGCAAGGCGCTGTCCTACAACAACATCGCCGACGCCGACACTGCCTTAGAGTGCGTCAAGCAGTTCGACGAGGCGCCGGCCTGCGTCATCGTCAAGCACGCCAACCCCTGCGGCGTGGCCTATGGCGAGACGCTGCTTGAGGCCTACGACCGCGCCTATCACACCGATCCGGAGTCCGCCTTCGGTGGCATCATCGCCTTCAACGGCGAACTCGACGCCGACACCGCCCGCGCCATTGTCGAGCGTCAGTTCGTCGAGGTCATCATCGCCCCGCGCGTCTCCTCTGCCGCCGTCGAGGTCTGTGCCGCCAAGAAGAACGTGCGCCTGCTCGAATGCGGCCAGTGGCCGGCGCAGCCTAGCAAGCGCCTGGACTTCAAGCGGGTCACCGGCGGCCTGCTGGTGCAGGAGGCCGACCTAGATCTCTACACCGAGCTTAAGGTCGTGACCCGGCGCGCCCCGACTGAGGCAGAGATGGCCGATCTGCTCTTCGCCTGGCGTGTGGCCAAGTTCGTCAAGTCCAACGCCATCGTCTATGCCCGCGAGCGCATGACCATCGGCGTGGGTGCCGGCCAGATGAGCCGGGTCAACTCCGCGCGCATCGCCGCCATCAAGGCCGAACACGCCGGCCTTAAGGTCCAGGGCTCGGTGATGGCCTCCGATGCCTTCTTCCCTTTTCGCGACGGCATCGACCAGGCCGCCGCCGCCGGCATCACCGCCGTGATCCAGCCTGGCGGCTCCCTGCGCGACGCAGAGGTGATCGCCGCCGCCGACCAACACGACATGGCCATGGTCTTCACCGGCATGCGGCATTTCCGGCATTGAATCCCGGTCGTGGCAAGCGGTAGATGGTTAAATCGCCGGTCTAGCATTCTCTCTCAATCGACTCTACTTCCCACTCACGATGAAACTTCTGGTCATCGGCTCCGGCGGACGTGAACACGCCCTGGCCTGGCGGCTCGCACAAAGCCCCCGCGTGCACAAGGTCTATGTCGCCCCTGGCAATGGCGGCACCGCCCGCGAGGACGGTCTGGAAAACCTGGCCGTCACCGATTTCGGTGAACTCATCGCCTTCTGCCAGCGCGAGGGCATCGCCTACACCGTCGTGGGACCCGAGGCGCCCCTGGCGGCCGGCATTGTTGATGCCTTCCGCGCGGCGGGACTTAAGATCTTCGGCCCCACCCAGGCCGCTGCCCGGCTGGAGAGCTCCAAGGACTACGCCAAGGCCTTCATGCAGCGGCACGGCATCCCCACCGCCGCCTATGCCAGCTACACCGATGCCGTCGCGGCGCATGCCTATCTCGACGCAAAAGGCGCCCCCATCGTGGTGAAGGCCGACGGACTCGCCGCCGGCAAGGGCGTGGTGGTGGCCGCCACACTCGAGGAGGCGCATGCCGCCGTAGAGGACATGCTCGCCGGCAACCGCCTGGGCAAAGCCGGCCACCGGGTGGTGATTGAGGACTTTCTCGCCGGCGAGGAGGCGAGCTTCATCGTCATGGTGGACGGTGAGCATGTGCTGCCGCTCGCCACCAGTCAGGACCACAAACGCCTGCTAGACGGCGATCGGGGCCCTAACACCGGCGGCATGGGGGCCTATTCGCCGGCGCCGGTGGTCACCCCCGAGCTGCACGCCCGCATCCTACGCGAGATCATCCGGCCCGCAGTCCAGGGCATGAAAGAGGACGGCACCCCCTACACGGGCTTTCTCTATGCCGGCTTGATGGTGGGCGAGGATGGTGTGCCCCGTGTGCTCGAATTCAACTGCCGCATGGGCGACCCCGAGACCCAGCCCATCATGATGCGGCTTAAGAACGATTTCGCCACCCTGGTGGAGGCGGCGATCGAAGGACGTCTTAATCAGGTCGAGGCACAATGGGACCGGCGCTACGCCCTGGGCGTGGTGCTAGCCGCCGAGGGTTATCCGGACCACCCGCGCAAGGGCGACGCCATCACCGGACTGGGGGACACCGGCGAGGACTGTCACGTCTTCCATGCCGGCACAGCCCTCGTGGATGGCCAGGTGGTCACTGCCGGCGGGCGCGTGCTCTGTGTCACCGCCTTAGGCGACACGGTGAAGATCGCTAAGGCGCGCGCCTACGAGGTCGCGGAGGGCATCCATTTCGCCGGCCGGCAGATGCGCC
>DAITOH010000173.1:0-3199 GCA_036834225.1 Thiobacillaceae bacterium
GGGTTGATTTAGCGCAGCAAGCGCCGGCGCGTGAGCCTCAAGCCGATCAGGAAGCCGGCGACGGCGAAGGCCAGCAAGACCACCACGTTCAGCACGGGCGCTTCCGGCCAGTGGCCCAGCACCAGGGGACGGGCTAGCGCGATGGCATGGGTCAGCGGCAGGCCCTGGGCGATTGTGGCCAGCCAGGCGGGCAGGGCGTCGGTCGGGTAGAACACCCCCGAAAGCAGCACCATGGGGGTGATGAACAGGGTGAGGTAATAGAGGAAGAAGTCGTAGTTCGGGGCGAGGGCGTTGAGCATGAGGCCGAGGCCGGCGAAGGTAAGTCCAGTTAGCACGATCACCGGCAATAGCCACAGGGTCATGGCAAAGTCCGCATTAAGCCCCAGCGCCCAGATCACCAGCAGGATCGCCAGCCCCGAGAGCAGGCTCTTGCTGGTCGCCCAGGCCCATTCGCCGAGCAGGACGTCGCTTAGGGTCAGCGGCGTGTTCAGGATGGCATCCCAGGTCTTTTGCACGTGCATGCGGGAGAAGGCCGAATAGAGCGCCTCGAAGGTGGCGCTGTTCATGACGCTGTAGGCCAGCGTGCCGGCGGCCAGGAAGGTCAGGTAGGGTACGCCCTGCACCTCGCCCAGGAAGCGCCCCAGGCCGTACCCCAGGCCCAGCATGTAGAGCAGAGGATCGGCCAGGTTGCCGAGGATGGACGGTCCCGCCAGCTTCTTCCAGACCTGGAAGTTGCGCTGCCAGACCGCTATCCAGCGCATCCGTCTGGCAAAGGTTCCATCAAACAGCCGCCTCACCCCTCACCTAGCTCAGTCCCTCAGATTTCTGCCCGTCAGCTTGAGGAATACGTCCTCCAGGTTGGCAGGACGGTGCAGATAACGCAGGCCTGCCCGCGCTTCTAAGGCGTCGGTGACGACTTTGGGGTCGTCCGCATAGCAGAACAGGGTCTCGCCGGCGCGTTCGCATCGACGGCACAGCCGGCTGGCACAGCCCTCCCATGCATCGAGGCCCTCGCCGAAGACCTCCACCACGTGAGGCTCGATATGCCGGGTGATGAGCTCGCGCGGAGAACCCTCGGCGATGATGCGGCCGCGGTCGATGATGCTGATCATATCGCACAGCCGCTCCGCCTCGTCCATGAAGTGGGTGGTCAGCAGCAGGGTCTTGCCCTGGTTGATGAGCCGGCGCAGCCCCTGCCAGACCAGATGCCGGGCTTGGGGGTCCAAGCCGGTGGTAGGCTCATCCAGGACGATCAGTTCCGGGTCGTTGATCAGCGCCCGGGCGAGGGTAAGCCGCCGCTTCATGCCACCGGACAGGGTGGGGACCTTGGCGTCCGCCTTGCCCGCTAAGCCCGCGAATTCGAGCAGGGCCGGGATGCGCGACTCGATATCACGGCGTCTAAGCCCGAAATAGCGGCCATAGACGAGCAGGTTCTCCCGCACGGTGAAGTCCGGGTCTAAGCTGTCGGTCTGCGGCACGACCCCCACCCGGCGGCGGGCTATCGTGGCCTCGTGCGGGAGACGATGACCCAGCAGGCGGATCTCGCCAGCGTCCGCCTCGATCAGGCCGAGAGCCAGCCGCAAGGTGGTGGTCTTGCCGGCGCCGTTAGGTCCGAGCAGGCCGTGACAGCGGCCTGGCACGATCTCCAGGCTAAGCTCGTCCACCACCGCCACACCGCCGTAGCGTTTGGTCAGTCCCTGCAGCATCAGGGCGGGCACAGGCAACTCCTGACGGTCTCCCTTAGCTCCACCAGCCGACCGTGGAAGAAGTGGCTCGCCCCGGCGATGACGTGCAGCGGAATGCGGTTAAGACGTGCATAGCCGTCGACGATGGAAAGCGGGATCAGTTCATCCGCCTCGCCGTGCACGATCTCGGTGGGCACGGCCGGAGACTCGAAGGCGTACATGGACACGGGCGGTCCGACCAGGATCAGCCGCTTAGCGGGCAGGCGGCCGGCGACCCGATGCTGGACGTAGGCGCCGAACGAGAAGCCGAGCAGCGACCAAGGCAGGCCGGCATGGCGGGGGGTAAGGAAAGCGGCGACGGCGAGCAGGTCGTCCGATTCGCCGACACCATAGTCGTATTCTCCACTGCTTTCCCCCACGCCGCGAAAGTTCGGCCGCACCGCCACCAGCCCACAGGCCAGCGCCGCCCGTGCGAGCATGGTCACCACCTTGTTGTCCAGGCTGCCGCCGTGCAGCGGATGGGGATGGGCGATGAGCGCGAGGCCGCGTGGCTGGCCCTCAGGCCGTTCCACCAGGGTCTCGACCACGCCACCGTGGGGGCACGGGATGAGGTGGCGTTCCCCACGGGATGGCAGCCGCGCTGGCGCGACGTGGGGAAGCCCCGTCATGTCAGTGTCGCACGGCCGTCCCGAAGGCACTGACCACCCCCTCGGGGGGAGACGAGCATAGCGAGTCTGGGGGCCGTGTCATCCTAGTCGAGTTTCAGTCGCTCCACCACCTTGCCGTCGCGCAGGTGGGACTGGAGGATCTCGTCGATGTCCGCTTCGTCCACATAGGTGTACCAGACGGCGTCCGGGTAGACCACGCACACCGGCCCCAGCTCGCAGCGGTCGAAGCAGCCGGCGCGGTTGACCCGGCAGTCACCCCCCTTGCCGTGCAGGCCAAGTTGCTTGGCCTTGTTCTTGGCATATTCGAACAGGGCCTCGGCATCGTGCTGGGCGCAGCAGACGCCGCCGTCCTCGCGCACGTTAAGGCAGAAGAAGAGGTGGTGGCGGTAGTAGCTCATAGTTCGTCGTATTTGGCGCAGGACCCCCTGGCCTTGTCCACCGGGTACTTGCGGGCATTCAGGGCCAGCTTCTCCTCCGCCGCCTGCAGGAGGTCCACCTCCAGCAGGTTGGCCAGGCTGACCAGGTAGATCAGCACGTCGGCCATCTCCTGCTTCACCGCTTCGCGCTTGTGCTCGGGCAGGGCCAGACTCTCCTCGGGGGTGAGCCACTGGAAGGGTTCCAGCAGCTCGGCCGCCTCGACGATGAGTGCGGCGGTGAGATTCTTCGGCGTGTGGTAGACGTGCCAGTCCCGTGCGCGACCGAATTCGCGCACGGCTGCGGCCAGTTCGGACAGGGAATTAAAGGACACGTTGCAATTGGTCGATATCTGCGCGGGGACAGTGTAACACCGTCCCGGTCTTGGCCGGCCGGGCGTGAACGTGAGAGTCGAGAGTGCGACTGACGACG
>DAITOH010000174.1:0-3198 GCA_036834225.1 Thiobacillaceae bacterium
ACGCACCAAGTGCGGGTAAAATGCCGACTTCGCCCCCGTAGCTCAGTGGATAGAGCATCCCCCTCCTAAGGGGAGGGTCGCACGTTCGATTCGTGTCGGGGGCGCCAATCCACCTGTTCATTCCTCTAGCAACGCCCGATAGAAGTTTGGCAGCGCAAAGTAGGCTGTGTGCACGTCGGCGTTGTAGTAGCACAGGTCGGCAATACCCCGTTCCGACAGGCGGTCGGCCACGAGGGAACGGTCCAGGGCCGGCGGGTCGAGCGTGTCCGAGGCCACCGCCATACCCCAGTAGGCGCCGTAGAGCGGGATGTAGAGGCCGTAGCAGCGCACCTTGGCGTACACGGCGCGCAGGTCGGATGCGAGCGCGCGCACCTGTTGCGGCTTAAATACCGGTGCGCCGATGTGCAGCACCATTGCCCCGCCCGGCTGGAGGGCGGTCTTGATCCAGCCGAAGGACTCGCGCGTGTAGAGCGGGCCGGCGGGGGTCTCCGGGTCGGTGAGGTCGAGCAGCACGAGGTCGAAACGCTCGCTCGTGTTACGCACGAAATCGAAGCCGTCACCGATGCGCACTTCCACCCTTGGGTCGTTCAGCGCCCCGCGGTGAATGCTTTCAAGGTGCTGGCGCGCCGCATCGACTACCTGCGCGTCCAGCTCGGCCACGACCACCCGTTCCATGCTCGGGTGCTTGAGCAGCTCCTCGGCTGCGCCGCCGTCTCCGCCGCCGATGATCAGCGCCGTGCGCGGGGCGGGGTGGGCGATGGCTGCCGGGTGCACTAAGGCCTCGTGGTAGAAGAACTCCTCGCGCTCGCCGGTCATGAAGTGGCCATCCAGGCGTAGGACCTTGCCGAACTGGGGCGTGTCGAAGACCTCCAGCAGCTGGTAGGGGGTGCGGCGGGTCTCGATGCGCCTGGCGCGGTAGCCGTAGTGACTGTGTTCGTTCAGGGCCTCGAGGATGATCTCGCCGGTCTCGGCCGCGTCCAGGGCGCCGCGCCGGATGCGGTTGACCTGGTGCCGGCCCGGTGCGAAGGCGGCCAGCAGCTCGGCCGTGAGGCGCTCGGCCTTGCCGGAGTTGTCGGCGGAGTAGTTGCAGACGTAGACGTCAAGCGTGACGCCGGCGCGCTCGGGCCAGGTGTGCACGGCCAGGTGCGATTCGGCCAGGAGCAGCATGCCGGTCACGCCGCCGGGCTGGCCTTGGTGGTCGGGAAAACTGTGCCACTTCTCGTCCACCAGGGTGAGCCCCACCCCCAGGGTATGCCGGCGGCAAAGCCCGGCGAGACGATCGGCGTCGCTGAGCAGCTCACGGCTGCAGTTGCACTGAAAAAGATCAGCAGTCAGGTGTAGGCCTTCCACGATGCCCCCCCAATCCATTCGTAACCGCCGCATCCTGTGGGATGCATGCGGCGATCTCAGCAGCACAACCCGCAGGGCCTCAGAAGGTGCTTTCTGATGCCGCTGCGCCCCTATCCGGCCAGGCCGGGTAAAACTGCATAGTCTATCTGTTCCCCGGCAGCGTGTCCAGGTTATCGTATCGGAAGAACGATCCGACGGCTCGGAAGCATCACTCAAGTCGCCGTAGGGGATAACCTCGAGGTGGCATGCAGCGACAGGTCCTCACGCCCGACTGTAGGCGACCAGGGCCTCCAGACGGCGGCGGGCTTCGCCGGTGGCCATGACCTCGCGCGCCCGGTCGACGCCGTCGGCCAGGCTGTCGCTAAGCCCGGCGGCGTAGATGGCGGCACCGGCGTTTAGCGCGACGATATCGCGCTCGGGTCCCGGCCGGTTGTCTAGGGCCTTGAGGATGCGATCGCGCGACTCCTCCACGCTGTCCACCTGCAGGGTGTTTAGGTCGTGCGTAGGCAGGCCGAACTGCTCGGGGCTTACCACGTACTCGCGCACCTCGCCATCCTTAAGTTCACCCACCAGGGTCTCGCCGGAGATGGACAGCTCATCGAGGCCCTCGCGACCGTGCACGATCAGCGCCCGGCAGCTGCCTAGGCGCTGCAGCACACGGGCCTGAATGCCGACTAAGTCGGGATGGAACACCCCCATCACTTGGTTAGGCGCGCCAGCCGGATTGGTAAGCGGCCCCAAGATGTTGAAGATCGTGCGCACGCCCAGCTCGCGCCGCACCGGCGCAGCATGCTTCATGGCGCCGTGGAAATTGGGCGCGAACATGAAGCCTAGGCCGACCTGTTCGATCGCCTGTGCCACCTGTTCGGGGCTGAGGTTGATGTTGACCCCCAATGCCTCTAGCACATCGGCGCTGCCGGACTTGGACGACACGGACCGACCGCCGTGCTTGGCCACCTTCGCCCCGGCCGCGGCGGCAACGAAGGCGGCGGCGGTGGAGATGTTGAAGGTGTGCGCGGCATCGCCCCCGGTCCCGCAGGTGTCGACCAGATGCGTGGTGTCGGCCACCTGCACCTTGGTGGCGAACTCACGCATCACCTGGGCGGCGGCGGCGATCTCGCCGATGGTCTCCTTCTTGACCCGCAGGCCGGTGATCAGGGCGGCGATCATCACCGGGCTCATCTCCCCGGTCATGATCTGACGCATGAGGGAGCGCATCTCGTCGTGGGGGATCTCGCGATGCTCGATTAAGCGCTTTAAGGCCTCCTGGGGATTCATGTCCGCGTCTCCTCAAGAAAATTGCGCAACAGGTCGTGGCCATGCTCGGTGAGCACCGACTCGGGATGGAACTGCACGCCCTCCACCGCCAGGGTCTTGTGGCGCACGCCCATGATCTCGCCGTCCTCGGTCCAGGCGGTGACCTCCAGACAGTCGGGCAGGCTCTCGCGCTCGATGACCAGGGAGTGGTAGCGCGTAGCGGTGAAGGGATTGGGCAGTCCTCGGAACACCCCCTTGTCGGCATGGTAGATGGCCGAGGTCTTGCCGTGCATAAGCTGTTTGGCATGCACGATGCGGCCGCCGAAGGCTTGGCCGATGGACTGGTGGCCGAGGCACACCCCCAGCAGCGGGATCCTGCCGGCAAAGGCCTTGATTAAGGGCACCGAGATGCCTGCCTCGTTCGGCGTACAGGGGCCGGGCGAGATGACGATGCGCTCAGGCGCAAGCCGCTCCACCTCGTTCAGCTCGATCTCGTCGTTGCGGACCACCTTCACCTCCTGCCCCAGCTCGCCGAGGTACTGCACGAGGTTGTAGGTGAAGGAGTCGTAATTGTCGATCATCAGCAGCATG
>DAITOH010000175.1:0-3121 GCA_036834225.1 Thiobacillaceae bacterium
CGCGGTTAGGCGCGTGGCCTACGACCGATGCCGGTGCGAGTTTCCCGAGCGGGCCGAACGGGTTAACCTATCTGCAACCGATTCTCCGCCCCGTCATGAAATTCACCGTCGAATCCTTCCGCGCCTGGCCTCAGAAGAAGGTCACCTTGCTGGGCATGTCCGGCGTGGGCAAGACCCATCTTTCCTCCCTGCTGCGCCGCCACGACTGGTTTCACTATTCCGGCGACTACCGCATCGGCACTCGCTACTTGGACGAGGCCATCTTAGATCTCATCAAGCAGCAGGCCATGCAGGTGCCCTTCCTGCGCGAACTGCTGCGCCGCGACTGGATCGACATCCGCAACAACATCAAGATCGAGGACCCGGGCCCGGTGCTGGCCTTCGTCGGCAAGCTCGGCAACCCGGAGCTGGGGGGGCTTAGCCTCGAGGAGTTCAGCCGCCGCCAGGCCAAATACCGCGAGGCGGAGATCAAGGCCATGAAAGACGTGCCGGAGTTCGTGCGCAAGGCCCAGGAGATCTATGGCTACGAGCATTTCGTCAACGACGCGGGCGGCAGTCTGTGCGAGCTGGAAGACGACTCGGTCATCGAGCTGCTGGCCGCCCACACCCTGATCCTCTACATCCAGGTCACCACGCGCGAGGAGGAGGACGCTCTCATCCGCCGCGCCCAGTCCGACCCCAAGCCCCTGTACTACCGTCCCGCCTTCCTGGCCGAGCACCTGCCCATCTACATGCGCGAGAAAGGCTATGACTATGTGGCCCAGATCCCGCCGGACGAATTCACCCGCTGGATCTTCCCGCGCCTATTCTATGCGCGCGTGCCGCGCTATGAGGCCATCGCCGCGCCGCACGGCTACACGGTGACCTCGCGCGAGGTGGCCCAGGTAAGGGACGAGGCCGACTTCCTGGATCTGGTGCAGACGGCCATCGCCCGCAAGCAGGAAAAGGGGGAAGGAGGCTAGGAACATGCCGCTGGTTGCCCACAACGATCTGCCCACCTTCGAACGCCTGCACCGCGAGGGGCTCACCGTATTGTCGGCCGACCGGGCCTTGCATCAGGAGATCCGCGAGCTGCACATCGGCCTGCTCAACATGATGCCGGACGCCGCCCTGGAGGCCACCGAGCGGCAGTTCTTCCGCCTGGTGGGCGAGTCCAACCCCATCGCCCAGTTCTACGTCCACCCTTTCACCCTGGAGGCCCTGCCGCGGGGGGCCAAGGGCAGGGCGCACGTCGAACGCTACTATGAACCCTTCGAGCAGATCCGCGCGGAGGGGTTGGATGCGCTCATCATCACCGGCGCTAACGTCACCCACCCCGACCTGTCACAGGAGCCCTTCTGGGAACCCCTGATCGAGGTGATCGACTGGGCGATGGAGAACGTCACCTCCACCCTCTGCTCCTGCCTCGCCACGCATGCAGTGATGCAGTTCCGCTACGGCCAGAAGCGGGTGAGGCAGCCGGTCAAGATCTGGGGCGTGTTCCCGCACCGGGTAGTGGAAAAGCGTCACCCCCTGGTGCGGGACGTGAACACCCGCTTCGACGTGCCGCATTCGCGCTGGAACGATATCTCCCGCGCCCAGTTCGAGGCGGCGGGGCTCCACGTGCTGGTGGAGAGCGAGACGGCCGGGGTGCATCTGGCGGTGACCGCGGACGGCCTGCGCGGCGTCTTCTTCCAAGGTCACCCGGAGTACGACACCATCTCCCTGCTCAAGGAATACAAGCGCGACCTGCTGCTATATGCCCGTGGCCAACTGCCCGAGCGACCGCCCTTCCCGGCAAATTACCTGAAACTTCACGAGCAGGCCATCCTGGACGAATACGCCGCCCGGCTGTTGGCTGCACGCGATCTGGGCCAGCCGCTGCCGGAGTTTCCGGAGAAGCTGGTTAGTGCCCGGCTAGACAATACCTGGCACGATACGGCGCAAGCGGTGGTGGGCAACTGGATGGGCTGCGTCTATCAGGTCACCCACCGTGACCGGTGCCGGCCCTTCATGGAGGGCATCAACCCCGACGACCCCCTCGATCTGGGCTGGGCTGGCCGAGGCTAAACGGCGGGGGGCACGGGCATCAAGCCGCATCGTCGACGGTAACACGGGTCGGACTTCAGTCCCACGCGTCGGCCTCATGGCCGACCTGCCCTTCGTGATCTGACTGTAGCCGCAGACCGAATGGACGATCAGGGGTCAAGCATGCGGGGCGAGATGCCATAATAGTAACGTGACATCATTCACACCTTATCGTTCCCATGGCCATACTTACAGGAGGCGAGGCAATGGCAACTGCAGCCAAGAAACCCACCACCAAGACACAGAAGGCAGAACCGGCAAAGTCCGCGGCCAAGAAACCTGCGCCCGAGCTAGTGTCCGTGAGCGGTGAGACCGCTTCCGCCGCCGAGGTTGCCGCCAAGCCCGCGCCGACCGAGCCGACGACCGGCAGCGTGCTGACGGACGAGGACATCCTGCGCATGCCCGAGAAGGACTACATGAACGAGGTCCAGCTGCAGTTCTTCAAGGCCAAGCTGCTGGCGATGAAGGCGGAGATCCTGAACAACGCGCGCGAGACCGGCGAGCACCTGAAGGAAAACGAGGCCTTTGCCGACCTCAACGACCGGGCGACGGTCGAGGAAGAGAACATGCTCGAGCAGCGTGTGCGTGATCGCGAACGCAAGCTGCTGAAGAAGATCGAACAGGCGCTCGCCCGCATCGAGAGCGGTGACTACGGCTACTGCCTAGAGACCGGCGAGCCCATCGGCATCCGCCGCCTGCTCGCCCGCCCAACGGCTGAGCTCTCGGTCGAGGCGCAAGAAAAGCATGAGCGCATGGAGCGTCTGTACGCCGACTGACGCCTGGCAGACCGACTACACCGACTGCGGCCGGGCATCCGGCCGTTTTCGTTTACGCACGACTAGGCATGTTCGAACTTCCAAGCGAAGCCCACCTGCCGGTCATTGTCGACCCCAGCCACACCGGCGGCAAGGCCTGGATGGTGCCGGCCCTGGCCCGCGCGGCGGTGGCCGCCGGGGCCGACGGCCTGCTCGTCGAGATGCACCCTAAGCCCTGCGAGGCCTGGTGCGACGCCGACTAGGCGTTATCGCCCGACGAACTGGCTGCCCTGATGGAC
>DAITOH010000176.1:0-3087 GCA_036834225.1 Thiobacillaceae bacterium
GCCACCAGCCGGCGGTGCCCGCCGGCTACAGACGCACGCTGACCTCGCGATGCCGGGTCATGGCCTCGATGGCCTGGAGCAGGTGTTTTCCATCCGCTCCGTGTGAGCCGCCGATAGACCCCGAATTCGCCAGTGTCCGGGTCGTAACCGACGTGGCTGGCCTAGACCAGGACCAGGTCCTTGCCGTGATCCGCATGCGGGCCATGTCGATCGACAAAGACGCTGCCCCTGAGGCGGCCGTGGTTGAAGGGGAGGCGCCGAAATGCTTGGGTCAGCAGGATGATGGGAAGGCCCTGGCCCTCATCCGAGCCAAAGGCGCGCGAGGGCATGATCTTGCCCGGCGTGAAGCCCAGGGACAGACATGTAAAGCTCGAAGATGCTGTAGCACAGCATGCGATTCTTAAGGCGAAAGCTTTGAGCGCGCCAGCGATGCTCGCTCGATTCGAGAACATCTGGGAAAGAGGGTCAGGCGGAAGGGGTGACTGGATATAATGTCAAGATGTCTTAATAGCCATAGGGTCTATGCCCATGCGCCGCAGCATGGCGGATGCTGCCGGCATCCTCATGCACCGCCGCCCGGCCGGAATGGCTTGCGGACCTATGATCATGGAAATTAACTCCATCACCAAGAAGCTGCTGTTTAACACCGTCCGTGTCGACACTGTGCTGGAGGACGGCAGCGAGGGCTCGGGAACCGCGTTCGTGGTCGCCCATACGCATGCGCGCGGCACGCACACCTTCATTGTCACCAACCGACATCTGGTGAGTGGGGTGCGCCGCGGCGGCCTGGTGTTCACCCAGAAGAAGAACGGCCAGCCGGCGCTGGGCACCCGCTTCCAGCTTAACATTGATGATTTTCCCCAGGCCTGGTTCATGCACCCCGACCCGGAGGTGGACCTGGCCATCATCCCCATGCGGCCGCTGGAACAGGCCGCGCGTGACCAGGGGGTGGAGCTCTACTACCACGTCATTGACAGCCGGCTGGTGCCGAGTGCGGCCACCCTGCGCGCCCTCGACGCGCTAGAGGAGGTGCTGTTCGTGGGTTATCCTAGCGGCGTTTGGGACCAGGTCAACCTCATGCCCATCCTGCGCCGCGGCACCACGGCCACGCCCATAGCCCTGGACTTCGAGGGCCGGCCGGAATTCCTCATCGATGCGGCGGTGTACCCCGGCTCCAGCGGCAGCCCGGTGTTCATCTACCAGCCGGATCCCCTGCGCCCGACCCAGGGCATGGGCCGCAAATTCCTGTTCGCCGGCGTGGTGGCGGCGGTGTTCTTTCGCGAGGAGGCCAACCACCTGGTGCCGGTACCGGTGCCGGCGAACAACACCTCCATGGTCATGGGCTCGGAGATGATCGACTTGGGCCTGGTGATCAAGGCGCAGGCGGTGATCGAGGTGATCGAGGCCTATCTGCGCAAGTGGGCGGAGTAAGCGCGCATGAGCGAGAAGACGATCTATGCCGGCTTTCACGAGGATGCCCACGGCATGACCATGCTCGGACGCATAGTACTGGACGCGTGGCTGTTCGGGCTGATCCCCCGGGAGGAGGACTGCGCCGGCTGGGACCTGCAGCGCATGCAGCAGCTTATGGACCGGGTCAACAGCGAGTGGGACCGGTACGGCAACCTCCCCAGCCGCTTGCCCCCCGAGCTGCGCGCGCGCCATACCGAGCTTTATGAGTGGGCGATCCGCCGTGCCCGCAGCCGCGGCTGGAACCCAAAGCTAGACGACGAAGAGTGAGCAGGTCGCCTCAGCCGTGACCCGTTCGTGTGTCTGACTGCAGGGTACGATCGCGATGAGCTTCGAGCCAGTGGTGCTGTTTTTCGTGCTGGGAGTGGCAGCCGGCCTGCTGCGCTCCGACCTCAAGATCCCGGGCGCCATCTATGAGGCGCTGTCCATCTATATCCTGCTTGCCATCGGTCTTAAGGGCGGTGTCGAACTGGCCAAGTACCCCATCGGCGATCTGATCGGCAAGGGCCTGATCATCGTTGCGGTGGGGGCCTTGATTCCGCTCGTCGCCTATCCCATCCTGCGTTACCTGGGGCGCATGAGCCGGGCCGATTCGGCCTCCATCGCCGCCCACTACGGCTCGGTGAGCGTGGTCACCTTTTCTGTCGGCATCACACTGCTCGGGCAGGAGAGGGTGGACTACGAGGGCTATCTGATCGTCTTTTTGGTCCTGCTGGAGATGCCCGCCTTAGTGATCGGCGTCATCCTCGCGCGCTACGGCGCCGGCGGCGTGCGCTGGGGCAAGCTACTGCACGAGGTCTTTTTCGGCAAGAGCATCTATCTGCTCGCCGGGGGGCTTGCGATCGGCTACATCGCCGGGCCGGAGGGCATCAAGCCTCTGGACAAGGTCTTCTTCGATCTGTTCAAGGGCGTGCTGGCGCTGTTCCTGCTGGAGATGGGGCTGGTGGCCTCGCAGCGCATCGCCGCGCTGCGCGAGTACGGCGCCTTCCTGGTCGGCTTCGCCGTCTTCATGCCCATCCTGTCCGCCATCCTCGGCACCGTCACCGGCTGGGCCCTGGGGTTGTCGGTGGGCGGCACCTTTTTGCTCGCCACCCTGTTTGCCAGCGCCTCCTACATCGCCGCGCCGGCAGCCATGCGCATCGCCGTGCCCGAGGCGAATCCGGCCCTGTCCATCGGCGCTTCCCTGGGCATGACCTTCCCCTTCAACATCTTCCTAGGCATCCCTATTTATCTGTGGATGTCGCGTTTTATCCACGGAGGCTAAAGCCATGCCGGTGCAATCCATGCTGCTGCTGACCATCCTCACCGAGGCGGTGCTCGAGGACACCATCATCGACGAGATCGTGGACCTGGGGGCTAAGGGCTACACCATCACTGATGCGCGCGGTCGCGGCACGCATGGTGTGCGCAGCGGCAAATGGACGGCCGGTGGCAACATCCGCATCGAGGTGGTGGGCGACGCGGCCCTGTGTGCGCGCATCGTCGAGCGGCTGCAGCGCCAGTACGACAAGGACTATGGCCTACTCATGTTCACCACACCGGTCGAGTTGCAGAACTGAGGTCCGCACTGCACCGCCGGGTTGACGCCATCCTGGCCCAGGCATACAAACCGACTAC
>DAITOH010000177.1:0-3059 GCA_036834225.1 Thiobacillaceae bacterium
GCCTTCGACTGGCTGGGGTTCGGTGCCAAGACGGCAGTGGGCTATGGCGCCATGGAAAGGCAGATTGAACCTGAACAACACGCGCAGCCCAAAGCCGAGTCCACGCGGGTAGCGCCTGAAGATGCGCCCGAACGTGATAGCCAGCGCAATCAGCCTGAGGCGGAAAAGTGGACGGGTGCGCGTCTTAAGTTCAATCGAGCCAACAAGGCGCTCACCGCTGAGAAGGATGGCAAGACCGCCATAGCCATTGCACCCAAAGGCGAGGCGCTGCTAGCAACACTGCCGGTCGAAATTCGCAAAAAGGTCGAATCCAACCAGTTCGTCAAAGTCACAGCCTTTGTGTCGAAAGGCCGGGATTTGATTCGGGTAGAATGATGGCAGTATCAGAGAGCATCCTCTTTTGCACCGTCGGCGGCTCCCACCAACCCATCGTCACCGCCATCAAAACGCTGCGTCCAAAACGGGTTGTCTTCTTTTGCACCGGCACCGATCCTGCCACCGGCAAGGCCGGCTCCCGGCAGCAGGTGGAGGGCAAGGGCATGATCATCAAGGCCGCCCCCCAGGATGACAAGCCGACGTTGCCCAACATCCCGGCCCAATGCGGTCTGCCAGACGGTAGCTGGGAGGTGGTGGAAGTCCCCGCAGACGATCTGGACGCAGCCTACGGCGTCATGCGTCAGGCACTGGCGCAGGCCGGGCGGGACGAAGGCGCGCGGCTTGTTGCCGACTACACCGGCGGCACCAAGACCATGACCGCGGCCCTGGTGCTAGCCGCCCTCGATGCAGGCAATGTGCAACTGCAATCTGTGACCGGCGCGCGGGCCGACCTTATCAAGGTGCGCGACGGCACCCAGGCCGCCGTGCCCACCGCCGTGGAAGGCATACGCTTCCGGCATGACATCCATGCGCCGCTTGCCGCCTGGCGACGCTACGCCTGGGACCAGGCCGCAGACGGCCTGACAGACATGACCGCTCCACAAAACGCGACACTGAGGGCCTTCTGGCAGCGAGCGCGGGATGTCTCCGAGGCCTTCGCGGCCTGGGACCGCTTCGATCATGTCGCGGCCTTAGAGCGCTTAAGCCTCTACGAAGGACTGGTTGCCCGCACCCTGCCCGCCCATTACCTAGCCCTCAAGATGCTTGCCCGGGGCAAGGATGCCGCCGCCGAAGGCCTACGCATATGGGACCTGTGGCTTAATGCCCAACGCCGTGCCGCGGATGGCCGCTACGACGATGCCGTAGCGCGCGTCTACCGCCTCATCGAATGGACCGCCCAATGGCAGCTTAGGACCAAGCGAGGCTGGGAGACCGGCGACCTGCCCCGTGAGGTCGCGGAAGCCGCCGGCATCGCCCCCAACCGTGATGGCTCCTACCAGGTCGGCCTGTATCCCGCCTGGCAGCTGGCCGCAGCCCACTGCGGCAACCCGCTCGCTGGTTTCTTCGAAGACAGTCGCCTAGCCCTGCTCGACCACCTGCGCCGACGCAACGACTCCATCCTCGCCCACGGCACCGTGCCGGTGTCGAAGGCCTGCTGGCAATCCTGGGCCGAGTGGTTGACGGACAAGTTCGAACCTCTGCTTAAGCAGTTGCTAGCGGAGGTAAGAATCAATGACCCCTTCCCACAACTGCCGAATGCCTATCCTTGGCTTGAGGACTTGATGCCATGGACCGCCCGCACCTACACGTCTGCATAGCCACCGGCCAGAACCTGGCTAACCTTATTCCCGCCATTCAGTTGCAGGCTAAGGAAGTGGTCATCCTTGAGACACCCGAGATGCGCGACTCGGCGGGGAACCTTAAGGCGGCGCTCAAGGCCAGGGGCATTGCGGTCAGGCGCATGCCTTTCGATGACGCCACCCCCGAATCCATCGTCGCCTCGGCGCAGCAAATCAGTCTTGAACTGGGTGTCGCCCCCCTGGTGCTCAACGCCACCGGCGGACACAAACTCATGACCTTGGCTCTAACCGCCGAAATGGAAGACTTGGCAGGCGACAATTTGCATCTGCTCTACTGCGAGACGCGCTCCAATCGCCTGGATTGGCTCAAACCCAGCCCTGTGACCGAACCCATGGCCGACGTCCTTAAGATAGAGGACATCCTGCTGGCCCAGGGATACCGCATCCGCAGCCGGGGTGACCGGGATGTGCGCTCATCGGCAAACGCCCAGGCGCGTGAATCGCTAACCCGCAGGCTGGGGGACGAGGCCGGCAAGCTAGCCGGCTTCTTCGGCCTGCTCAACGACTTAGCCAACAAGGCGCTAGGCGAGCCTGACGGCACTTTCCAGCCTAAGCAGAGCATGCCCTACACACCCAGCGGCCGCATTGCCGAGTTACTGCAGCAGGCCCAGCACCTGGGCTTGATGCAATGGGACGAAGATACCCTGATTGTCTTTACTAGCCCCGATGCAGCGCGCTATTTCTGCGGTGGCTGGCTGGAGGAATACGCTTGGATTAAGCTGCGCGGTTTGCGGCCTACGGACTGGGCAACCAACCTGGAAGTCGAGACCGTAGACGGCAAGACCCCGAACGAGCTGGATGCCGTCGTCGCACATCGCAACCGTCTGCTGGTCATAGAGTGCAAGACACGGCGCTTTGGGGTGGATACCGCCAAGGATGCGGACTACGTCTACAAGCTAGCCCAGCTTGCCCGACAGATCGGCGGGCTTATGGGCCGGGGCCTATTGCTTTCGGCTCGCTCTGTGAGTGACGAAGTCCGCCTGCGCGCCAAGGAAAGCCAGCTCGACGTGCTTGCTGCGGAAGAGGTGGGAAACTTAGCCGAATATCTCAAAAGCTGGCTTGGCAAATAGCGCCGCCAAAGCGGCAAGTGAGCACCGCCCACCCCGATGCCCACTCGTCATGAGCCGCATCCACCCGACAGTATCCGCATCCGGGCAGTCATGGGTTTGTAGTGCATGCGTCTGGTCTGCGACTGGATAGCCGCGTAGGCTTCGCCCCCTCGCAATGACGTCATCGCGAGGGGCGCAGCGCCGTGGCGATCCGGGACAAGCTAGGGTGTCCCGCCCAATCAACCTCCGGTTCATGGCCCGTGTGCAGTTTTAG
>DAITOH010000178.1:0-3045 GCA_036834225.1 Thiobacillaceae bacterium
GCGCAACGCAGCGATCCGTTCGCGCAGCAGGTTGTGCAGACCTTCCCTAGCACGGGAAGGACCCCGTACATTGGCGGGAGTGGGGCCTGAGGCACTGGCGGAGGCACGGCGCGGCAACCGGTTGATCCTAGTCTCCCTGGGCTATTTCGCCTATCACTGGTGCTACGTCATGCAGCGTGAGACCTTGAGCGGATGCGAAGGTGGCAAAGTTCGTGAATGCCAACTTCATCCCCGTCAAAGTGAATCGGGAGGTGAACGCAGGGCTGGATGCGGCCCTGCAGGGGTTTTCCAAGCGCACACGGGGGTGGCCGGCTGGCCCCTCAATGTGTTTCTGACCCCGGAGGGTTACCCCTATTTGCCCATCACCCATGCGCCAAGAGACGAGTTCATGCAGGTCTCCAAGGCCCTGGCCGAGCGCTGGCGCCGGGAGTCGAACGCCCTCGCCCGCTTGGCCAGGGAGGCGGCGACGCCAGCCTCCCGCCGCTTAATCGCCGATCTGCCGCGGGCCTTTCTGGGCATGGCCAAGGCCGAGGCCGACATGATGCGGGGAGGCTTCGGCCAGTCCGCGAAGTTCCCCATGACACCGCAACTGCTGGCCTTGTTGGAAATGCACGCCCGCAAACCGGACCCGGTCCTGGACGAGTTTCTGCGTCTGACCCTGGGGGAGATGATCAAGGGTGGCCTGCGCGACCATGTGGCTGGCGGCTTCTTCTGCTACACGGTCAATACGGATTGGCACGAGCCGCACTTCGAGAAGATGCTCTACGACAACGCCCTGCTGGCAGCGCTGTATCTGCGCGCGACCGAGGTACTCAATGAGCCCCTGTATCGGCGTATCAGTCTGCAAACGGTGGATTTCATGCTGGCCGAGATGGGGGTGACCCGAGGCCGCGCCGCGGATGGACTGGTGGCCAGTCTGTCGGCCCTGGACGACAAAGACAGGGAAGGCGGTGCCTATCTCTGGGACCGCGAGGATCTCAAGCGCATCCTCAATGCCGCCGACTATGCGTTGGTGGAGCGCATCTGGGGCCTAGACCGGGCCGCGGTCTTCGAGCTCGGTTACCTACCCCATAAGGTGCGTCCGGCCAGCGAGCAGGAACGCGCCCGTCTGGAGACGGTGTTGGCCAGGCTGAAATCGCTCAGGCAGTCCAGGTCGGAGCTGCGCGATGCCAAGGTGCCAACCGGTTGGAACGGGCTGGCCCTTGCCGCCCTATCCGCCGCGGCACGTGCCGATCTGCGCTACCGCAAGGATGCGGATGCCTTCTGCGCCTTCGTGCGTGCACGCCTTTAGGACGGCCGGCGACTGGTCAAGGGGGTCTTTTGCAGCAAGGTCTTGCCCGAGGCGGAGTTGGAGGATTACACCTATCTCGCCTACGGCGTGTCGCGCTACGCCACGCTCTCGGGTAGCGAGGATGCCAGGCGTTTTCTGCACAGCCTGCTGGAGGCTGGGTAGCGGCGATTCCACGACGGCAGGGATTTCCGCATGGAGGAGGCCAGCATGCTCGCCTCGGATCATGCCGACCCCTGGGAGGATGGCCCCGCCCCCGCGCCCGCCGCGCTCTTGGCCGGTGCCACCCGTGCAGCCGGCAGTCTAGGCTTGGGTACACGGGCTGGGCAGGCACAGGAGCCGGCCCGCGCCGCCGCCACCGGTTCCCTGCTCTGGCCTCCACCCTGGCCAATCCGCAGCCCTGGTGACGATGATCGTGCCGCTATTCCTCGACTTCGCGCCGCATGACCGGGCGCTTGCCCACCTTGACCATGATCTGCATGTTGGTCTCCTTGCGTATTAGGCCCAGCGCGGCCAGTTTGTCCGGTGGTAAGGCGGCGATGAGATTGAGCAGGGAGGATGAGTCGGACACCGGCTTGTCGTTGACACTAACCAGGATGTCACCCGGTCGGATGCCCGCCCTGTCGGCCGGTCCGCCGCGCAACACGCCGGCGATGAGTGCGCCTTTGGTGCTCGGGAGATTAAAGGAATCGGCGATCTCGGGGGTGATATCCTGGACCTCGATCCCCACCCAGCCTCGGGTCACACCGCCATAAGTGATGATTTGCTGCATCACCTGCTTGGCGATAGACACTGGGATGGCGAAGCCGATGCCCAGGTTGCCGCCGCTACGCGAGAAGATGGCGGTATTGATGCCGACCAGGTTCCCAGCCGCGTCTACAAGCGCCCCCCCGGAATTGCCGGGGTTGATGGCGGCGTCGGTCTGGATGAAGTTCTCGAAGGTGTTGATGCCCAGACGGCTACGGTTGAGACCGCTGACGATGCCCATGGTCACCGTCTGTCCCACGCCAAAGGGGTTGCCGATCGCGAGAACGACATCACCCACCTGCAGGCTGTCCGGTTTGGCGAAGGTGATGGCGTGCAGGCCGGTCTGCCTGACCCGCAATACTGCCAGGTCGGTGTCGGGGTCGGTGCCGACTAGCTCCGCCGGCAAGTTGCGGCCATCCGGGAGGGTCACCTGGATCTCGTCGGCCGCCTCGATAACGTGGTGGTTGGTTAGGATGTAGCCGTCCTTGCTGACGATCACCCCCGAGCCGAGATTCGATACCTGCTGCGGATGGCTGTCCTCGCCCTGGCCGAAGTAACGGCGGAAGAAAGGGTCGTTCATCAACGGGTGCTGGCGCAACCTCACCTGCTTAGTCGTGTTGATGTTTACCACCGAGGGTAGCGATTTTCGGGCCGCATCGGCGAATGTGGAGACCGGGTGTGCAAAGCCGTCATGAGCCACTTGGTGGATGGTCACATCCGATCCATTGCGCGGCAGCACGCCGGGCACCAGCCGGTCCAGCGCCAGCAGTGCAGCCAGCAGGATGGCGGCGGCCGTGACCAGCTGGGCGAAGATCAGCCAGAGTTTGTGCATCTGGGGTGTTTTGCTCGGGAACCGGGAACTATCCTCAACAGCCTATTATAACGGTACCCGTGACTCTCGCCCCTTGTCCTGACATAGCTGTCCTGAATCCGTGTTGTACACGTGGAATGCATTGTACGGTGTTCGTCGGCATCAATACGGATTCAGGTACGTTTTAAGTCCGAGATGC
>DAITOH010000179.1:0-3034 GCA_036834225.1 Thiobacillaceae bacterium
GATGCCCAGGCGGTGCATCCGCCTCGAAACCGCTGCGCGGCACCATCAGGGCAAGGACCGCGGCCTGTCCGCCCGCATGCTCCGCCACCATATGGGTCGCCTTGATGCCTATCGTCACGAGCAGCCTGACCTCCCTGCCCAGAGCCTGCAAATTGCCAGCATCCAGGCAATCGAGATAGAGGATACGCAGATCCCGCCGATCGCCGTATCAGGCCGCAAAGGTCTCAGCCAGCTTTTCATAGGCCGCCCCGCGTTCGCTCAGGACCAAGGCGACGCTGGCGCCAGCCTGGACGGCTACCCTAGTGCAGGCCTAATGACAACACCAGGCCGGATAAGATGGTCAGAAGCTAGCGCGATATACCTGGGGATGTCACCTACCAGATACGGACATCACCGCAGTCTCTAGCCATCTCCTGCATGTACTCGGCATGGGCCGCAAGCTCCTCGGGGCTAGCGCGCAACACCCGCAGCCGCACCGGCTGGTCGCGATGTAGCCGGCGCGATGCAGCCAGGGCCACATGTTCCATGACCAGGGTCTCCTGCCCGCGGGTCATCGCCAAGTAGACCTCGGCCAGCAACCGGGCGTCGAGCAAGGCGCCGTGCAGGGCACGCCCAGAGTTATCGACCCCGTATCGCTTGCACAAGGCATCCAGATTGTTCTTCTGGCCCGGATGCAGCTCCCGTGCGAGCGTAAGCGTATCCTGCACCCCCAGGCAATGCTGGCTCAGATCGCCCGCATCCAGACGTGCCAATTCCGCGTTCAGGAAACTCACGTCGAACGGGGCGTTGTGGATGATCAATTCGGCGCCGGCGATAAAGCTTAGGAAATCCTGCGCGATCTCGCCAAAGCGTGCCTTGTCCTCCAGGAATTCGCGGGTCAGTCCGTGCACCTCCATGGCGCCTGGATCGATGTCCCGTTCGGGATTGAGATAGACATGGAACACTTCGCCCGTGATCTGACGGTTGAGGATCTCCACCCCGCCGATCTCGATTACCCGGTGCCCCAGAGCGGGATCCAGTCCGGTGGTCTCGGTATCCAGGGCCACCTGTCTCATGCCGACCCGGTGACCATCTGCACCCCCAGATTGGCCAGGCGATCCGCCTCCTCGTTGCCGGCATGTCCGGCATGGCCACGCACCCAGTGCCACTGCACCTCGTGACGGGAGACCAGGTCGTCCAGGACCTGCCAGAGATCCAGGTTCTTCACCGGCGTACCGGCACTGGTCTTCCATCCCCGCCTCTTCCAGTTCGGCAACCACTCCGTGATGCCCTTCTGTACATACTGCGAGTCGGTATAGACCGCGACCCGGCTGGCCCGCTTCAACGCCCGCAGGGCCTCGATGACGGCGGTCAGTTCCATGCGGTTGTTGGTGGTGGCCGCCTCGCCGCCATAGAGGCTCTTCTCTCGGCTACCGTAGCGCAGCAGCACCCCCCAGCCGCCCGGGCCCGGGTTGCCCTTGCAGGCGCCATCGGCGTAGATCTCGACAGGAGCGGGCAGATCGATGTCCACAGCGTTATTGTTCGTCTTCACTCGCTAGTTTCCGGGTGGTCTGGCCCAGGACCGGTCTGGCTAGCCAGGATTTGTCCCATTTCGGGGCGATGAGACGCAAACCGGCTCGCCGCTTGACCGCCTGCAGCAGATAGACGCCCCCACCCATGGCCCACCAGCGATCGCCGGCGGTTTCCATGCAGGTGAAGCGGCCCAGCCAGTCCTGCCGGCCAAAGGGCGGAGCATAGCAAATCATGCGCCCGCTTTGTAGTTCGAATCCAAGCAGGGCCAGCCAGTCCTTGAGCCGGGCCAGACGGATGAAGCGCCCATGCCACGGGTAGGCGGCGCCAGGCCCTGAGAATCGGCGACGCAGACCCCACAGACTCAGGGGATTGAACCCGGAGATGAGCAATCTGCCCTCCGGGCGCAGGACCCGCTCGCATTCCCGCAGCAGTTGATGCGGATGCGGCGAGAATTCCAGGGCGTGGGGCAGGGCCAGGAGATCCAGACACTCGGTGGCGATGGGCAGCTGCTCCAGCGCGCAGTGAAACACACCCCCGGCCTGTCCGCCGCACAGGCGATAGGGCATACGGTTCGCACGCAGGAAATCGGTATGGCATGCGCCCAACTGCATGGCGTTGAAGCCGAACAGATTGGCGCAGGTCAGATCGTACCAGGCGAGTTCCCGCTCCAGCACATATCTACCCAGATCGCTTTCCAGCCAGTCCTGCATGCTTGACGTCGTGTCGCTGAGGTCCAGAATGTGGCCATGCTAAAGGTCTTGCCGATACCCGCCCTGCGGGACAACTACATCTGGGTCATCCATGACGACCGTGCCGCGGCAGTCGTCGACCCCGGCGAGGCGGAACCCATTGTAGCCTGGCTCACGGCTCGGGGCATGGTTCTGTCGGCCATCCTGATCACCCACCATCACGGGGATCACACCGGGGGTATCGCCACCTTGGTCGCCCTGCATGGCTGCCCGGTCTACGGACCGGGCAACGAGGGCATTGTAGAGGTGAGCCGACCGGCGGGCGAGGGCGACCGGGTCGAGCTGGCGGCCCCTGCGGCGCGCTTTCAGGTCATCTCCGTGCCGGGACACACGCGCGGACATGTGGCCTACTACGGTCACGGGCATCTGTTCTGCGGCGATACCCTGTTTTCTTGCGGATGCGGCCGTCTGTTCGAAGGGACGGCGAGCCAGATGCATCGCTCCCTCATGCGCCTGGCCGCTTTGCCGGCGGATACCGCGGTCTGTTGTGCGCATGAATACACCCTGGCCAACATCCGCTTTGCCCGCGAGGTGGACCCCGCCAACCAGGAACTGGAAACATGGGCAGAGGAGGCGGTTCAACTCCGACGGGCGGGCTCCCCCACGCTACCCGTGCGCCTGGGCCGTGAGCAACGGATCAATCCTTTCCTGCGCTGCCACGAGCCCGCGCTCAGGATCGCAGCCGAACGCTGGTCGGGCGGCTTGCTGCCGCACCCGTCCCAGGTCTTCGCCACACTCAGGGAGATGAAGAACAGGGCCTGACCAGGTTTTAT
>DAITOH010000180.1:0-3024 GCA_036834225.1 Thiobacillaceae bacterium
GCATGCGCTCACTCACGACATAGGGCCCGGCCATCAGGTCGATGCCCTCGGCCGGGTGGGGAAACTCGAATTCCGCGGTGTAACCTTCCGCCCCTTCGGACTCCCGCAGCAGATTGCCCGGCACCAGGCCCTTCTGGCCCTTGGGCAGAGACAGGCGCACTCGATAGGCGAACGGTGTGCCCGGTTCCGGATACCAGCCCGTGCCGGCGGGAAGAAAGCTGCCCTCGACGCTCGCGCTGGCCGGCAGCCGGCCGAGCACCTGCCGGTGATCAGCCTGCGGCAGTGGGGCTAGGCGCCCCGCGTATTCGACCTGCAGGCGCCGACCCGCCGGCACGCTCACCGCTTCCCCGGCGGCCGGCACCGGTAGGGTCCGGCCGTCGAGCACAAGACGGGTGACGCGCAGGCCCGGAGCGAGGCCAAAACGCACGGGGGCGTCCATGCCGGTGAGCACCGCCCGGGCGAAAAACGCGCGGCTTACAGGCTCCAAACGCACGTCGAGCTCTAGCCGGGGCTCGGCTGCACATGCCGCCAGCACGCTGAAGATTAGGACGGCTGCCAGAACTCTGACCAGAAGCTGAAGCGCCATGGATGGTCTCACGGTGCCGGCGGGAAGCGCGCTACGATTTCTAGTTCTTGTCCGTCGCGCCGGACCTTTAGTGGCAGCCAGGTTCCCGGCGCCTGGCGCGCCACGGTCTGGCGCATGACCTGGGGCGAGGTGACGACCACGCCGGCCGCCTCGACCACCACGTCACCGGCCTTGAGGCCTGCCCGCTCGGCCACGCTGCCGGCCGTGACCTGGGCGATGCGTACGCCCCCTGTGGCCACCTCCATGGCGATGCCCAGCCGGGGCGGGTCGGTCAGCGGCGCACGCACCACATAGACCGCGTCGGCCATGCCGACCTGGTAGCCCTCGCACCGCGCTTCGGCATCCCAGGTTAGCAGGTTGGCCACGCGGCTCACCCCCAGATCCTTGAGCTGGTGCGCCACGCCATGGCCGTAGCGCACATGGCCGGCACCCATGATGCCCACCACCAGGGCGTCGGGCTCGCGCTTCAGGTACGCGGCGATGCCCTCCGCCATGGCGCGGTCCCAGGTGAGCTGGGCCTGGACAAAGCGCTCGAACGCGGCCTCGTCCTGGCGCTTTCCGGGGTGGTGGCTGAAGACCTGGCGCAGCATCTCGCGATACGCTGCCGGCGGCGCGGCAGGCCGCGTGACCCCCTCACGCTGCGCCTCCGGCACCGCGTCCCAGCCGTGGGCATCCACCGCCGAGACCAAGCCGCGCTCCACGTTCAGGGCCAGCATGGGCAGGCGGTTCATGCGGGCAAAGTGGAACAGCGGCAGGTAGAGCCGGGCATCGTAGCCCCAGACCCGGTTCCAGTCGGTCTCGCGCAAAAACGCCTCCTCCGACAGCTCGCCCGCCACCCAGCGCTCCAGCACCGGCTGTAGCCGACGCGGGAACATCTCGAAGCCGATGGCCAGACGCGGCTGGCGGGCGTGGAGCTGGGCCAGGGTATGCAGCTGCCAGCGGTGATCCTCGGCGCTGTCGTGGGTCTCGCCCAACAACACCACCTGATTCGCGGCCAGCCGATCGAGCAGGGCGACGGGATCGGCCTGGCGCACGCCCTGCGCGCCGTCGTGACTAAGCCACATGCCAGGCTGGCCGCAGAGGTTAGCCTGCACGGCCGCTTCGGAAGCGCAACCGTTAAGCGGCAGCAGGAGCATGAGGGACAGGGGCAGGGCGAGCTTGATCATAGGCCTGTGGACAATGCCGGTACAATCGAGTTCGGTGGATTATGTGCCAGCCCGCCGCAGCCATGCATACGGCTTAGCATGCCGGACTTTAGGGAGCATACGCATGCTGGCTGCGGCATAATGCCCGCAACCATCCCGCCTAAGCCCAACATGGACATCTTTTACGTCTTCCACCTGGAGGCCGCGCGCCGACTACCCCACCTGGCCGCCGATCATCCCTGCGCCCGCGTGCACGGTCACTCCTTCCGCGTCGAGATCCACGTCTCCGGACCGCTGCACCCCGATCTGGGCTGGGTGGTCGACTTCGCCGAGGTCGAGGCTGCCGTCCAGGGCGTCCGCGACAAGCTCGACCACCGCTACCTCAACGACCTCCCCGGACTCGCCAACCCGACCAGCGAGCACCTTGCGATCTGGATCTGGGAGCACCTCAAGACCGACCTGCCCGGACTATCCAAGGTGATCGTGCAGGAGACGGCCCACTCGGGCTGTGTCTACACCGGTGACTAGGCGCCACAACTTGACGGGCTGAAGCCTCACAGCCCCAGACCCCCGGAATCACAGCAGCGCCCGCAGGCGTTCGGCCAGGGCCTCGCCGGCAGCCGTCACATCTATCCCAACCCCCAGATCCTTGACCCGCGTCACCGCCATGCCGGCATGGCCGCACGGGTTGATCGCCGCGAACGGTGCCAAGTCCACGTCCACGTTGAGCGCCAGGCCGTGATAGGTGCAGCCACCCCGCACGCGCAACCCAAGTGCGGCGATCTTGGCAGGTCCGCCACTATCCTGGCGCACATACACGCCAGGCGCGCCCTTAAGCCGCTGCCCCTCGACGCCAAAGCCCGCCAGCAGATCGATCACCGCCTGCTCCAGTCGCCACACCAGTTCCCTCACCCCATAGCCACGGCGCCGCAGGTCAAGCAGCACATACACCACCGCCTGGCCTGGCCCGTGGTAGGTCACCTGCCCGCCCCGGTCCACGTGCAGCACCGGCACATCGATATCCTGCAACAGATGCTCACGCCGCCCGGCCTGACCCAGGGTGAACACCGGCGGGTGCTCCACCAGCCAGAGCTCATCGCCTGTGTCCTGCCCGCGTGTGGCAGTGAACTCCTGCATGGCGCGCCAGGTCAGCATGTAATCCACCCGACCGAGGCGGCGTAGCGCCAGGGCCGTCGCGCGGCAGTCTGCGGCGTCGATGCTCATCATGCGTCCTGCGGGCTCACCGCCCCGCGTCCGCCCCGGTTCAGCACGTGGGTATAAATCATCTCAGAT
>DAITOH010000181.1:0-3004 GCA_036834225.1 Thiobacillaceae bacterium
CTACGAGAAACTCGCCCATGCCTTCGGGCAGCTCATCGGCATCGACCCCTGGCTTATCAACCCGCTGTTTAGCTACTGCAGCGGGGTCGATTTCAGGACCCGCCAGGGCGAGGACTGCTTGGCCATGCAAGTGCAAGCGCTGCTGGGTCAGATCCGCGCCAAGTATGCCGAGTACGGCATCGACCGTGAGCCCTTTGTCATCGTCAAGGCCGACGCTGGCACCTACGGTATGGGCATCATGACCGTGAAGGACGCCGAGGACGTGCGCGACCTCAATCGCAAGGCGCGCAACAAGATGGCGGTGGTAAAAGAGGGTCTAAAGGTCAAGCAGGTGCTGATCCAGGAGGGGGTCTACACCTTCGAGTCCATCAACGAGGCGGTGGCTGAGCCGGTGGTGTACATGATCGACCACTACGTCATCGGCGGCTTCTACCGGGTGCACACCGGTCGCGGCGCGGACGAGAACCTAAACGCCCCCGGCATGCATTTCGTGCCCCTGGCCTTCGAGGAGGCGGGCAGTTACGCCGACGCCTCCGCCCGGCCGGACGCCCCGGTCAACCGCTTCTACATCTACGGCGTGCTGGCCAGGCTAGCTGCCCTGGCGGCGGCCATCGAGCTTAAGGAGACCGACCCCAAACTCCACCCGGAGTTAGCTGCGCCATGAACCTGCTCTTCGTTGCCGATCCGCTGGCGAGCTTTAAGATCTACAAGGACTCGACCTACGCCATGATGCGGGAGGCCGCGCGGCGCGGGCATGAACTCTGGGCCTGCGAGCCGGCCGATCTGAGCTGGTCGGGCGGGCGGGTACGGACCCGCGCCCGCCCCGTGACACTGCTGCCCCTAGAGCGCGAGGCCGAAAACCAGCCAGGTGCGGACTGGTTTTGTCTTGCCGCGGAGTCGGTGCGCCCCTTAGTCGAATTCGACGCCGTGCTCATGCGCAAGGACCCGCCCTTCGACCAGGAATACCTCTATGCCACCTACCTGCTCGAACTGGCCGAAGGCGAGGGCGCGCGCGTGTTTAACCGTCCGCGGGCCCTGCGCGACTTCAACGAGAAACTGGCTATTGCCAGCTTCCCGCAGTTCACCGTCCCCACCCTGGTCACAAGCCGCGAGTCCGAAATCCGCGCCTTCCTGGCCGAGCAGGGGGATATCGTGGTCAAACCCCTTAACGCCATGGGCGGCGCTTCAGTCTTTCGCCTGCGGCCTAGCGACGCCAACATCGGCGCTACCATCGAGGTTCTGACCCGGCACGGGCGCACCACCGTCATGGCGCAGCGATTCATCCCGGACATCCGCGATGGCGACAAGCGCATCCTGATCATCGACGGCGAGCCCGTGCCCTGGTGCCTCGCCCGCATCCCCGCCCCCGGAGAGACGCGGGGCAACCTGGCCGCCGGCGGCAGCGGCGTGGCGCGGCCCCTCACCGCGCGGGACCGGGAGATCGCGCTCACCCTGGGTCCCACGCTCAAGGCGGCGGGCATCCTGCTTGCGGGGCTGGACGTGATCGGCGACTGGCTCACCGAGGTCAATGTCACTAGCCCCACCTGCTTTCGCGAGATCACCGATCAGACCGGATTTGACGTGGCGGCCATGTTCATCGACGCGGTAGAGCGGGCGGTAAGGGGTGAAGGGTGAGGGGGGCTGCAAGACCTGTTGGGCTGAAGCCTCATCTACAAGGGTTGCAACAATGGGTCAGGCTCTTCGCTAGGGATACGGCCGCTTCGTGCCGACGCTTTGCCCTCGCGCCTTACGCCTCACGCCTCGCCATGCTGGCGCTCCTCGCCGGCGTGCTGCTCACCGCCTGCGGCCCGGACCCGGTCTACAAGCAGCAGTCCTATGTCTTCGGCACGCTGGTGGAGATCACCATCCATGGCGAGCCGCAGGACCGGGCACGGCAGGCGGCCGCGCAGGTATTAAGGGAATTCGATGCCCTGCACCGGCGACTGCATCCTTGGGAGGCGGGGGAACTGGAGACCCTTAATGCGGCCTTCGCCCGCGGCCCCGAGCCGGTCGAGGTGGCCCCAGACCTGTCGGCGCTGCTTAAGGATGCGGCCGCATGGTCAGGCCGCACCGAGGGCCTGTTCAATCCGGCCATCGGCAATCTGGTGCGGCTGTGGGGCTTTCATGCCGATGAATACACCCCGCGCCTGCCGCCTAAGACCGAGATCAAGCGGCTAGTCGCCGCCGCCCCCTCCATGCAGGACCTGGTCATTGAGGCCGACCGTATCGCCAGCAGGAACCCGGCGGTGCGTCTGGACCTGGGCGGCTATGCCAAAGGCTATGCCTTAGACCGGGCGGCAGCCATCCTGAGGCAAGCGGGTGTGCGCAACGCCCTGGTCAACATCGGCGGCAACATCATCGCCTTAGGCCGCAAGGGCAACCGGCCTTGGCGCGTCGGCATCCAGCATCCGCGCCGCGGCGGCGCACTGGCCACCCTGGACCTGCACGACGGCGAGGCCATCGGCACCTCGGGCGACTATCAGCGCTTCTTCGAGGTGGATGGGCGGCGTTACTGCCATCTGATCGATCCCCGCAGCGGGCAGCCGGTGCAGGGCGTGCAGGCGGTAACAGTGATCGCGCGCCCGCCCCATGCCGGCGTGACCTCCGACGTGGCCAGCAAACCCCTGTTCATCGCCGGCGCCAAAGGCTGGCGCGACATGGCAAGCCGGCTCGGCATCCACGAGGTCCTCTTCGTCGATGGCGACGGACGGGTGGCGCTGACACCGGCCATGGAGGCACGCCTACGCTGGGAGGGCAAGCCGCCGCCGCGCGCGACGGGTGGGTGACCGGCCGGGATTGGTACAAACTCCGGGTTTTTATCATCCTGAGGGCAAGGCGGGTGTATACCTCATTATCCAGGCGGGCTCTTACACTTGGCCGGCGAGGTCATGTCCACCGCTTAGGATCATCTCACCGCTGACAGTCCGGCTAGCGAGCTTAAGCCTATTCTTTCGCAGCATCCATCACACCGTAGACCACATGCTGATGGTAGCCGCGTTTGGCT
>DAITOH010000182.1:0-2993 GCA_036834225.1 Thiobacillaceae bacterium
GGCAAGCAATACAAGGTCGCCGCCGGCGGCAAGCTCAAGGTGGAGAGCCTGCCCGTCGAAGTGGGCGGCGAAGTGGAAATCAAGGACGTCCTGTTGGTTGCCGACGGTGACAATGTCACCGTCGGCAGTCCGTTGGTCGCGGGCGCGAGCGTCAAGGCGACCGTACTCGGTCACGGCCGCGGCGAGAAGGTGATGATCTTCAAGTTGCGCCGCCGCAAGCACTACCAGAAGTCGCAGGGACATCGCCAGAACTTCACGGAGATCCGCATCGACGGCATCTCCGTGGCCTAAATCAGGAGAACACGCAATGGCACACAAGAAAGCAGGCGGCAGTTCGCGCAACGGCCGCGACTCCAAGCCCAAGATGCTGGGCGTCAAGCGCTATGGCGGCCAGTTCGTGAAAGCCGGCAACATCCTGGTGCGGCAGCGCGGCACTAAGTTTCACCCTGGCGTGAACGTGGGCATGGGAAGCGATTACACCCTCTTCGCCCTGGTCGACGGCGTAGTGCAGTACAGTGTGAAGGGTCCGCTGAAGCGCCGCACGGTCAGCATCATGCCCGTGCAAGCCTGAGACAGGCTATAGCCGAAAAAGCCCTATCCGCGGATAGGGCTTTTTCGTTTGTCGCGCATCCGCGCCATCGCCACCCTCACCCGCCGATCATGAAATTCATCGACGAGGCCCGCATCGAGGTCATCGCCGGCAAGGGCGGAGATGGCGCCGTGTCCTTCCGGCGCGAGAAATACATCCCCAAGGGCGGGCCCGATGGTGGCGACGGTGGCCGCGGCGGCAGCATCTGGGCGGAGGCCGACCGCAACCTCAACACCCTGGTGGAATTCCGCTACACCCGCCTATTCCGGGCAAAGAACGGGGAGAACGGCCGCGGCGCCGGCTGTTACGGCAAAGGCGGCGAGGATCTGACCCTGCGCGTGCCAGTCGGTACGGTGGTCCAGGATGAGGACAGCGGTGAACTGATCGCCGACCTCACCCGCCACGGCCAGCGCGCACTGTTGGCGCGCGGCGGCAAGGGTGGGCTGGGCAATCTGCACTTCAAGTCCAGCACCAACCGGGCGCCCCGCCAATCCACGCCGGGCGAGGCCGGCGAGAGACGGCGCCTACACCTGGAGCTCAAGGTGCTGGCCGACGTGGGCCTGCTGGGCATGCCCAACGCCGGAAAATCCACCTTCATCCGCTCGGTGTCGGCCGCCCGCCCCAAGGTCGCGGATTACCCCTTCACCACCTTGCATCCGAACCTGGGTGTGGTACGGGTGGACACGGACCGCAGCTTCGTGCTGGCCGACATCCCCGGCCTGATCGAGGGCGCGGCCGAGGGCGCGGGACTCGGCCACCAGTTCCTGCGCCACCTGGCCCGCACCCGGCTGCTGCTGCACCTGGTGGACATCGCTCCCCTCGACCCGGCGGCCGATCCGGTGGCTCAGGCCCGCGCCATCGTCGAGGAATTGCGCCGCTATGACGAATCCCTGTACCGTAAACCGCGCTGGCTGGTCCTGAACAAGATCGACCTGATCCCCAAGGCCGAGCGACAGGGCCATATCGATGCCTTCGTCCGTGCCTTCGACTGGCATGGGCCGGTCTTCGCCATCGCCGCCATCAGTGGGGAAGGCTGCCGGCCCCTCGTCTACGCCATCATGGACTATCTAGAAGCGCTCAGGCGCAGTGAGCCGCCGCAAGCAAAGGAGACCCCGCAATGAGCGAATCGGTCGTCGCTAGGGCGACGCGGCTGGTGGTCAAGGTGGGCAGCAGCCTGGTTACCAACGAGGGCCGCGGTCTGGATCACCAGCGTCTGGCTCAGTGGGCCGCCCAGATCAGTGCGCTGACCAGCCTCGGCAAGGAGGTGGTGCTGGTATCCAGCGGCGCCATCGCTGAGGGCATGCAGCGCCTGGGCTGGACAAAGCGCCCACACGCCTTAAACGAGCTGCAGGCGGCCGCTGCCGTGGGTCAGATGGGTCTAGTGGAGGCCTACGAGCGATGCTTTCGGGCACACGGCCTGCGCACCGCCCAGGTTCTCCTCACCCACGCCGACCTGGTCGACCGGGAGCGTTATCTCAATGCCCGCAGCACCCTGCGCACCCTGCTCGCGCTCAAGGTCATCCCCATCATCAACGAAAACGACACGGTCACCACCGACGAGATCAAGTTCGGCGACAACGACACCCTGGGGGCGCTGGTGTCTAACCTGATCGAGGCCGATGTGCTCATCATCCTCACCGACCAGCAGGGGCTTTACACCGCCGACCCGCGCAAAGACCCGGCCGCCACCTTGGTGAAAGAGGCGATCGCGGGAGATGCCGCCCTGGAGGCCATGGCAGGCGGTGCGGGCAGCACCATCGGCCGCGGTGGCATGCTCACCAAGATCCTTGCCGCCAAGCGCGCCTCCAGGAGTGGCGCACACACCGTGATCGCCAGTGGGCGCGAGGAGGATGTCCTGCTGCGCCTCGCCCGCGGCGAGCTCATCGGCAGCCAGCTCGTGGCATGCCGCTCGCCGCTGGCTGCTCGGCGGCAGTGGCTGGCGGACCATCTGCAAGTCAGGGGATGGCTTCGGGTCGATGCCGGCGCCGCCCGCGCGCTGACCGAGCAGGGCAAGAGCCTGCTGCCGATCGGCGTGACCGAGGTGATTGGCGACTTCCAGCGCGGGGAGGTGGTCGCCTGCCTGGACCCAGAGGGCCGCGACATCGCGCGTGGCCTCGTCAACTACAACGCCGACGAGACCCGCCGCATCATGGGCCGGCAGACCTCGCAAATCGAGTTCATCCTCGGCTATCTCGAAGAACCCGAGCTCATCCACCGGGACAACCTGGCGCTGCTTTAAAGCGCCAGGTTGCGGCGAAGGCTCACCTTCGCGCAGCGAAGGTTAAGCCGCGCAGCGGCGGGCCGAAGCCACAACCTCAAGCGCTGCTCTGAAGCGCCAGGTTGCGGCGTAGGCTCACCTTCGCGCAGCGAAGGTTAAGCCGCGCAGCGGCGGGCCGAAGCCACA
>DAITOH010000183.1:0-2992 GCA_036834225.1 Thiobacillaceae bacterium
CGGCCTCGGCAAGCCGCAGCATCCCCGGTGCGGGTTCCTCCACCCAACCAGGCTGCGGCACGGCGGCCTGCTCAGGTTCGGTCGAGTCCGCGGCGGCCTTCGCCGGGGCTGCCTCGGCCTCACCCGCGTGGTCCGATTCCATGCTCGGTGGCCGCAGTGCGCCCAACCGCTCCGGGATGTCGGGGCGGGCTTGCGGCCATTGATATGCCCGGATCGATTCCACCATCTCGGCGATGCCGTCTGTACAGTCCACCAGTGCGGCATAGACCTCGCCATCCAGGGCGTGGGTCTTGTCCGGCCAAGTGTCGGCCCAGGTCTCCAGGGCGTGCGCGGCCTCGCTCAGCGGCGTCAGGCCGGTCGTGCACGAGATGCCGGCGAGGGTGTGGGCGGAACGGATGAAGGCCTCCCAGCTGCTGGCGTCATGACCTTTAAGCATACGCGTGAGGTTGTCACGCAGGTCGCCGACACGCTGGGTCGCCTCCTCGGTGAAGATCGCATACAGGGCCGCGGGCAGGCGGTGTGCCCCCAGCACCACGGTTTCGTCTTCACCGGCGGCCGGGGCGAGCGCCGGTGCGCCGGCTTCAGGCTTTGGGGACGGGTTGCCCTCTTGCCCCTTGTCCTGGCCGCGCAGGGTCTTAGCCCAAGCCACCAGGGCCTCGGCCTGCACCTGGGGGCGGTTGCCGGCTTTCAGCACCTGCACCCAGCCGGTGAAGGCGTCCACGGCCTGGTTGAGAAAATCGAGTACCTCTGGCGTCGGTGGGCGCTCGGTGCGCAGCCATTGGTTGAGGGTGTCCTCCACCTGCCAGGCCACCTCCGCCAGGTCGGTCAGTCCGACCATGCGACCGCTGCCCTTGAGGGTGTGAAAGCCGCGCCGGATGGAGACGAAGGCGTCGCTGTCGAACGGATTCACGCGCAGTCGGGAGAGCTGGGCGACGATGTTGCCCAGCACGTCACTGGCCTCCTCGAGGTAGACGTTGAGCATCTCCGCATCGATGGCCTCCGCCGAGGCGCCAACGAGTTTCGCCGCCTCGGGGCTGGGTGCCACGGGCAAGGCCGCTGCCTTGCCGATGCCCTGGATGGCGGAGTAGACCGCCGCGGCCGGGGCATGGTCGCCAAGTTGATGCAGGGCCTGCTCCACCTGAGCCTTAAGCTGGTTATCGCCGACCAGGTCAGCATCCCGCACCAGCTTGCTAAGACCGGTCTTCAGCGCCTCGCGCGTCTCTTCGGCCATCTCGCTGCTGGATAGCGTCTTAGCCTGGCGTTGCAGGCTGGCGATGTCCTCCTGGATCTGTGCCTCCACGCTGGCGACGGGGGCGTCCAGGGTCTTGCGGCGGGCGAGCAGGCTCGCGAGCTGTTGCGGATCGTCCCGCCCATAGCGCAAGGCCTCCACATACAGGCCCAGCGTGGACAGGGCATCGGCGACCCAGTTGAGTTCCTCCGGACTGATGGCGTGTTCGGGGTCGGTGAAGCGGTTGATGTGTTCGAGGCTGGCGCGGGTGAGGTCTGCCGCCGTATCGAGCTGGAGGATGTTCAAGGCCCCGAGCACCTGCTTCATCATGCCCGGTACCAGGGGCAGCCGGCTGCGTTCGCTGTGGTCGCGGAAGAAACGGTCCAGGATCTCCTCCACCTGATTGAGGTTGGCCTGGATCTCCTGGGTGACCTGGGCGAGGATGAGCTTCTCCTGGGCCTGGCGCGAAACCTCGTCGAGCAAGGGCACGTCGGTCGGGATGCGGGAGGTGTCGTAGCTGGGGTCGATGGCGGCCTGCAAGCGCTGGGTGAGCACATCGGCCTGACGGTCGAACTCCTGCCCCAGGGCCTGGAAGTGTTCGCAGGCGTTCTCAATCAGCAAGATGGCGGTGGCCATTTCCAGCTGCAGGGCCTCGTTCTGGGCGATGTCGGACACGCCGTGCAGCCGCTTGGACACGTCCTGGACCATGCGCAGCAGCGACTTCAGAGATTCGTTGGGCAGCCGCACGGCCGCCTCGAACATGGCCATAGCGGCATTCTGGAAGGGGGCCAGGCTCTCGGGCCGACCCGAACAGACCTTCATCCAGTGGTCCTTCGCCATGTTGAGGGCCTCGCGCAAGGCATTCAGGTGGGGCCGCCAGAGCGCCTCAGCGTGGGCGGCCTTCTCGGACGCCTCAGAGGGCAGGTAGAGATCCAGGCGATAGAGTTTGCGGGCATCCAGGGCCCGTCCCGTGGCGCTCTTATCCAGGGCCAGGTAGTAGAGTATGTCGCGCTGCAAGCGCTCGGAGAGCTGGCGCGAGCCCTCCATTAAGCGGCGCATCTGTAGGTCGATGCGACCGCACAGGCGCTTGACCCAGAAGTCCACCTGCAGCGCGCCCCGGCGCAGGGATTCGACGAAGCCCCCCGCCAGCCACCAGAAGGTGTACTGGCCGGCATCGGGGGCCATGTTCTCCAGGCCGCGCACGGCCTGGTCCATGAGCATCAGTCCGGCGGCGGGCTCCCTGTTCTGCAGGAACATGAGCAGGCCCTTCTCATACTGGGCCCGCAGGCGCCGAATGGCACGGGTCTGCGCCTTTAGATCCAGCAGGGGTGGAGCCGCGCCGCGGCTTACGCGCGGGGTCAGGTCGGGATAGAACAACTCGCTCGGCGACGGCGTCTTAGCGCCGCGCTGGGCGAGCACCCGCCTATAGATGCCGGACAGGCGCAGTTCGGCGTTGGGCGCGCCGCCCATGAGTTCATCCAGATAGCTCAGCACCGCATCGCAGGCCGCAATCACCACCGCGGCGCTGTCGCGGGTGCGCAGTTCGGGCTTGTCGCTCATTTCCGCTAGCAGGCGCTCGGTCTGGGCGCACAGCAGAGACACCCCCTGCAGGTCGACGATGGTCAGCGCACCGGTGACTTGGTGCAGGTGGGACTGCGCTGCCTTAAGCGGGCCCAGATCCTCGCCGTTCCAGTCGACGATGGCCTGCCTGGCCGCGGCGAGGGCGCTGTCCAGTTCTGCCTTGACCCAGGTCAGCGGACCCCG
>DAITOH010000184.1:0-2978 GCA_036834225.1 Thiobacillaceae bacterium
TTGCCAGTCAGGGAACGTATCATGCCGCAATATCGCATCGCCCCCTCCATCCTGTCCGCCAATTTCGCCAAATTGGGTGAGGAGGTGGACAACGTGCTCGCCGCCGGTGCCGACATCGTCCACTTCGACGTGATGGACAACCACTACGTGCCCAATCTGACCATCGGCCCGCTGGTGTGCGAGGCCTTGCGCAAGCACGGTATTACCGCGCCGATCGACGTGCACCTGATGGTAAAGCCCGTGGACCGCATCGTGCCCGACTTCGCCAAGGCGGGTGCGACTTACATCACCTTCCACCCCGAGGCCTCTGAGCACATCGACCGCACCATCGGGCTCATCCGCGAGGCCGGCTGCAAGCCCGGCTTAGTGTTCAATCCGGCCACGCCGCTGGACGTGCTGGAGTACACCCTGGATAAGATCGACATGGTGTTGCTCATGAGCGTGAACCCAGGCTTCGGTGGCCAGAAGTTCATCCCCTATGTGCTAGACAAGGTGCGCAAGGTACGCCGGATGATCGACGAGCGGGGCCTGGATGTGAGCCTGGAGATCGACGGCGGCATCGGCCCTGGCAACATCCGGGAAGTGGCCCAGGCCGGTGTAGACACCTTCGTGGCCGGCTCCGCCATTTTCGGCGCGGCCAAGGAGGGTGACCCGCACCGTTACGACAGCGTCATCGCCGCGATGCGCGCCGAGCTTGCCAAGGTCTGAATACACTTGAGCGGTGAGTTGTGCGCGGTGAGTCGGGCGCCGCCTGCCGCTCACGCTGCACCTCTTGCGCACATGAACTTCCCTATCCCCATCAAGGCCGTCGTCATCGACCTCGACGGCACCTTGCTCGACACCGCCTCCGACCTTGCCGATGCGGCTGCGGCCATGGCTGCGGAGCTGGGCGTGCCGCCTGTTGATGAGAGCCGGCTTAAGACCTACATCGGCAACGGTGTCTCACGCTTAGTCAAGCGGGTGCTTACCGGCGAGATGGAGGCCGAGCCGCCGGCTGATCTGTTCGGCCGGGCGCTGCCGGTGTTCGAGAAGTACTACGCGCAATGGGTGTCGCGCAAGAGTCGCCCCTTCCCCGGCGTGGTCGAGGGGCTGGATGCATTCAAGGCCATGGGGCTGCATCTAGCCTGCATCACCAACAAGGCGGCGCGATTTACCCACCCCTTGCTCGAGGACACGGGCCTGATCGGCTATTTCGAACTGATCCTCTCTGGCGACACGCTGCCGGAAAAGAAGCCCTCGCCCATGCCGCTTAGGCATGCCTGCCAGGTATTCGGTATCCAGCCCTGCGAGCTCCTGCTCATCGGCGATTCGCTCAACGACACCCAGGCCGCGCGCGCCGCCGGCTGCCCGGTGTTCTGCGTGCCCTATGGCTACAACCGCGGCCGGCCGGTGGAAGCGCTGGGTCCAGATAGGATCGTGCCCTCCCTGGCCGAGGCCGCAAGGCTGGTGCGCAGGGCGTGATGATGTGCGCTCAGGCAGCGATGTCCCAACGGCGATGGCGCGGCTGAATCAGCGTCCATCCACCCCGCCGCCATCGTCAGCAAGGGACCCGTCATGACCGAACAGCAATTTAACGATCTGGCCCGCCAGGGCTACAACCGCATCCCGGTATTGCGGCAGCTGCCGGCCGACCTCGACACCCCGCTCGCCCTCTACATCAAGCTGGCCAACCGGCCCTACAGCTACCTGCTCGAGTCCGTGGTGGGCGGCGAGCGTTTCGGGCGTTATTCCTTCATCGGTCTGGCAGCACGCACGGTGCTGCGGGTGCACGGCCACTTCGCCAGCGTGGAGGTGGATGGGGCGCCCGTCGAGCAGTGCGACTGTGCCGACCCCCTGGCCTTCGTCGAGACCTTTCTCGGCCGCTATCGCGCCGCACCCCTGCCGGGGTTGCCGCGCTTCCCCGGCGGTCTGTGCGGCTATTTCGGCTATGACACCGTGCGCTACATCGAGAAGCGCCTAAGCCGCACGGTCAAGCCCGACCCCCTGGGCACGCCGGACATCCTGCTTATGCTCTCCGACGAACTGGCCGTGGTGGACAATCTCACGGGACGCCTGACCCTCATCGTCTACGCCGACCCCATGGAATCGGATGCCTATGCCCGTGCCCAGCTGCGGCTGGCTAAGCTGGCGCGCGAGTTGTCGAAGCCGGTTTGCGCCCCGCCCGAGGCGAGGGCAGAGGTCGCGGAGACGGTCTCGGAGTTCGGCGAGGCGGCCTTCAAGGCCGCAGTCGAGCGCGCCAAGCGCTACATCTACGAGGGCGACATCATGCAGGTGGTGCTCTCCCAGCGCATGAGCCGACCCTTCCGCGCCCACCCGCTTGCCCTGTACCGGGCCTTGCGCAGCCTCAACCCTTCGCCCTACATGTTCTACTTCGACCTGGGCAATTTCCACCTCGTCGGGGCCTCGCCCGAGATTCTGGTGCGGCTGGAGGGCGACACCGTCACCGTGCGGCCCATCGCCGGCACCCGCCCGCGCGGCGCCAGCCGAGAAGAGGACCTGCGCCTTGAGGCGGAATTGCTGGCCGACCCCAAGGAGCGCGCCGAGCATGTGCAGCTCATAGACTTGGGCCGCAACGATGTCGGCCGGGTGGCGCAGGTGGGCACGGTCAAGGTGACGGAAAACATGGTGGTGGAACGCTACTCGCACGTCATGCACATCGTCTCCAACATCGAGGGCCGGCTTAAGCCCGGCCTGACGGCGATGGACGTCCTGCGCGCGACCTTCCCGGCCGGCACCGTCTCCGGCGCGCCCAAGATCCGCGCCATGGAGATCATCGACGAACTGGAGCCGACCAAGCGCGGCGTGTATGCCGGTGCGGTAGGCTACCTCGGCTTCAACGGCGACATGGACGTGGCCATCGCTATCCGCACCGCGGTGGTCAAGGATGAGACCCTCTTTGTGCAGGCCGGCGCCGGCATCGTCGCCGATTCGGTGCCCGAGAACGAATGGACCGAGACGCGCAACAAGGCCCGTGCGGT
>DAITOH010000185.1:0-2969 GCA_036834225.1 Thiobacillaceae bacterium
ACCTCCAGGATGCGGTCGGCATCGGGATTAAGCCCGCTCATCTCCATATCGAGCCAGACCAGATGGGTGTCGCATTGCGGCATGAGGACTCCTGAAAGCGAGACGTGCTATTGTGGCATAATCGCCCCGAAAGCGTTCTCAACCGCAGTTAACTCCATGATGTTTATGTTGTTTTTCGACATCTCGCCGTCATGCCCACCTTTACCGGCCTGTTTCTCGCGTTCTTCATCCTGACCTTTGGTCTGCGGCTGTGGCTCGCCCTGCGCCAGATGCGCCATGTCTGGCTGCATCGGCCGACGGTGCCGGCGGCCTTCGCCGACGCCATCACGCCGGAGCAGCACCGCAGGGCCGCGGACTACACCCTGGCCAAGACACGCCTTAGCATCGTCCACCTGGCTCTGGAAGCGGCGCTGTTGTGGGCGTTCACCTTGGGTGGCGGTCTTGAGTGGCTGTATGGGCTCATCAGCGGCCTTGTCGATGGCTCACTCATGCAGGGAACCCTGTTGCTGCTGGCCCTGGCCGTCCTGCTCTCTGCGGCAGAGCTCCCCCTCGCCCTCTATCGTAAGTTTCGCATCGAGGCCCGCTTCGGCTTCAATCGCCAAACCCTGGCCGGGTTCGTCGCCGACTTAATCAAGCAGGCCGGCCTCGGCTTAGCCTTAGGCGGACCACTGATCCTGCTGGTGCTCTGGCTGATGGCTGCCACGGGCGAACTGTGGTGGCTTTGGGTGTGGTTTGCCTGGATGGGCTTTAACCTTCTCGTGCTGGCGGTCTATCCCACGCTCATCGCCCCCCTCTTCAACAAGTTCACCCCCCTGGCCGATGCCGCACTCAGGCATCGCATCGAGCGTCTGCTGGAGCGCACGGGCTTTAAGTCGGACGGGGTGTTCGTCATGGACGGCTCGCGCCGCTCCAGCCACGGCAACGCCTATTTCACCGGCCTGGGGCGATCCAAGCGCATCGTCTTCTTCGACACCCTGCTTGCCCAGCTTACGCCAGACCAAACCGAGGCCGTCCTCGCGCACGAGCTGGGGCACTTTAAGCGGCGCCACGTGACCAAGCGCATCGCCTTCATGTTCATAGTCAGTCTGGCCCTGCTACTGGTCTTGGCCTGGCTGAAGGAATCCGCCTGGTTCTATGCCGGGCTCAATGTCTCGGCCCAGACCGATGCGACCGCGCTGGCGCTGTTCTTCCTGGTGTTGCCGGTGTTCATGTTTCCCTTCTCGCCCATCATGAGCCTGTACTCACGCAAGCACGAGTTCGAGGCCGATGCCTTCGCCGCCCAGCATATTGAACCCGGCCACCTGATCGCCGCCCTGGTGCGGCTGTACCGGGACAATGCCGCCACCCTGACGCCGGACCCCCTCTATTCCATTTTTTACGATAGCCACCCCAAGGCAACGGAACGCATCGCCAGGTTGGCGTCTTGCAGCCCTATGACCGCGCAACCCCTGCGCGCCTGACGAGGAGGAACCCATGAAAGTCCACGCCCTGGTTTTGACCCTCGCTGCCCTGCCCCTGGGTCTACATGCCGCCCCCTTCGCCAAGGGTGATCCAAGGCCGGCGAGAAGCTGCACAAGGAGCTCTACCTGTCCTGTCATATCGCCCGCTTCGGCGGGAACAGCTCCAAGATCTACACCCGGCCGGATCGACGGGTGAAGAACGCCTCGGCGTTGGCACACTAGATCGCCACCTGCAACACCATGCTGACGACCCAATTGTTCCCGGAGGACGAGGCCAACCTGGGCGCCTACCTCAACGCCACCTATTACAAGTTCAAGAGAGGTTAAGCCATGAGCGAAGTGTTCTGCGATCTGGCCAAAGGCAAGTGCAAACCGTGCGAGGGCGGGGTGCCGCCACTGAGTGAGACAGAGATCGCCAGGCTGCTAGGCGAGCTCAAGGGCTGGCAGGTGGTGGACGGTAAGCTGCGCAAGGACTTTAGCTTTCCCGACCACTATGTGACCATGACCTTCGTCAACGCCATCGCCTGGGTGTCGCATCAGCAGGGCCACCACCCCGATCTGTCCGTCGGCTACAACACCTGTCGGGTGGAATATGTCACCCACGCCATCAACGGCCTGTCGGAGAGCGATTTCATCTGCGCGGCTAAGATCGACGCACTGTTCGCGCTGTGACCCCCGTACCCGCCCCCCATGCCTGAGGCCCTGAGGGAGGGCCGGGTTACCGCCGTATACGGCCGGCGCTACCTGGTGCAGGCCGCTGGCGAAGAATTCGCGTGCGTCACCCGTGGCAAAAAAGGGGGGGTGGCCTGCAACGATCGCGTGGAATTTCGCCCTACGGCCAGCTCCGAGGGGGTCATCGAGGAGGTCCTACCCAGAAAGAGCCTGCTCTGGCGCTCGGATGCACTGCGCGCCAAGCTGATCGCCGCTAATGTCGATCAGGTGCTGGTGGTTACAGCCCCTGTGCCCACCCCTCGTCAGGAACTGCTGGACCGCTGTCTCGTGGCCGCCGAGGCGGCTGGCATCCCGGCCCTGATCCTGGCCAACAAGGCCGACCTGCCCGAGTCCGCGCCCTATGTCGAGCGCCTGCGCGCCTACGAACGCCTAGGCTATCCGGTCCTCGCCCTGTCTGCCCGGCAGGATGTGACCGCCCTGCGGCAGCGGCTTACGGACCAGGTCAGCGTGCTAGTAGGCGCCTCGGGCATGGGCAAGAGCACGCTTATCAACGCCCTGCTGCCGCACGCCCGGGCGGCCACCGCGGAGACCTCCCTCGCCCTGGATGCAGGCCGGCACACCACCACCCACACGCGGTTCTACGAGCTGCCGGAAGGGGGCGGGATCATCGATTCACCGGGCATGCAGGAATTCGGCCTGCGTCACCTGAGTCTCGACGAGCTGCAGGCGGCCTACCCGGAGTTCCGCCGCCTGAGGGGGCGATGCCGCTTCCATGACTGCCGACATCTGCAGGAACCTGGCTGTGCCGTCCTGGCCGCCGTGCAGTCTGGCGATATC
>DAITOH010000186.1:0-2956 GCA_036834225.1 Thiobacillaceae bacterium
GCGCCGCGCACCCTGTACGCTGGCGAGCATCTGCTCGATGCGCTCCGCCTCCGCGTAGCCCGTCACCCGCCGGCCATCGCCGAAGATCAGGGTGGGGGTGCCGCCGATGCGTAGCCGCTGGCCTAAGGCCAGGTTCTTGTCCACCGGGTGGTCGCAGTCGCTGCGCCCGCCCTCCGGCAGCTTGTTGCGCAGCATCATGTCCTGCCAGGCCTGCAGCCTGTCCTTGCTGCACCACACCAGCTTGCTCTTGCGAGCGGCGTCCGGGTGCATGGGCAGGGGGTAGGGAAAGATGTAGATGGTCACGTCCTTGAGCTTGCCTAGTTCCAGCTCCAGCTTGCGGCAGAATGGGCAGTCCGGGTCGGAAAAGACGGCCAGGCGCCGGCTGCCGTTGCCCTGTACCATCTTGATGGCCTGGTTCAAGGGCAGGCTGTCGAAGTCGATCGCGTTGAGCTGCTCCATGCGCTCCCCGGTCAGATTCCTGCGTTTCTTCACGTCTAGCAGTTCGCCCACCAGGACGTATTCGCCCTTGCCACTGGCATAGACCACCGCCATGCCGCGCGGCCCGTCGACCACGACCTCGTAGAGGTCGGGCAGCGGCGTTCTGCTGACGCTAACCACCTTGGCCTCGGGGGCTAGGGCCTGCACCGCCTGACGCACCTCCTTTTCCCCGGCGTGGGCCAGGGCCACGCCCAGCGTGGTCATCAACAGGGCAGTCATAGTCTTCATCGGAGCTCCTTTCGCAATGTTTGAGTTGGTCAGCGGCGCGTGTGGGGCTTTAGCGCCTGCTACTGGATGGCGTGACGCATGAGCGCCTGCTTAAACCATTCCTGCCGGTCGGTGAGGGTCAGGCCAGTGTTGCGCAGCCATTCGAGCGCGGGGTAGTCGTTATTGAACAGTTTCTTTAGCCCGCCGGTGGCGAACTGCATGGAGGCCACGTCCTCCACCCGGCGCAACGCATAGGCCTTAAGGCGCTTAATCTCGCCGGGGTTGCCGCCACCGGCGAGCATCTTGGCGAGCAGACGGCCATCGCGGAAACCCAGGTTGACCCCCTGCCCGGCCAGGGGGTGGACCGTGTGGGCAGCATCCCCCACCAGGACCAGGCCCGGCCGCACCCACGCCCGCGCGCGGCGGCGCTTGAGGGGAAATGCGGCCTGGGGGGTGATAAGCCGCAGCGCGCCGAGGGTGTAGCCGCCCGCTTTGGCCACGCTCTCGGCGAAGTCCTCCGCCGTCATGGCGAGCCGTTCGGGCACGTCTGCGTTGCGACTGGACCAGACGATGGAGATGCGCCGGCCCGGCAGGGGGAGCCAGGCCAGCACGCCGTCACGACGAAACCACTGGAAGGCGATGCCGCGATGGGGTCGTTCGGTCTCGAAATTGGCCACCACGCCGCATTGGTCGTAATCCTCCTCGTCCACCGCGATAAAGGCCTGCCGGCGCAGCCAGGAGTGGGCTCCGTCCGCCCCCACCAGCAAGCGGGCGGAGATCCGCCGCCCGTCCGCAAGCAGCAAGGTATGGGTCTGCTCACCCCAGGCCACGGCCTCGGCAGCAGCCTCGATCAGGGCTACCCGACCCTGATCGCGCGCCGCCTGCCAGAGGGCGTATTGCAGCCGTCCGTTCTCGGCGATCCAGGCCAGCTCGGGCAGACCCGCATCATAGGCGTCCATGGTGAGCCGCCCGCCGGCGTCACCGCGTATACGCATCTCGCGCACTGGTTCCGCCCGCAGCGGCGCCTGCCAGGCGCCGAGCGCCTTAAGCCAGGCGACGTTGCCGGGACTGAAGGCATAGATGCGGCTATCCCAGGCCGCCGTGGGCGGCTTGGGTGGCTGCGGCTCTAGCAGCGCGACGCGATACGTCCTTGACAAGGCCAGCGCTAAGGCGGTGCCGGTCAGCCCGCCACCGACTATCGCTATATCCACATGCACCGGTTGTTCGCTCATTTCATCCGCCTTTCACGGCGCCCCTGTCGACCCCCACCCTCACCCCCCATCACCACGCCTGAGCCCCGAACATCATCTTGCGGGCAAACAGCCGCTTTGTGGCCGGCACGGCGTCCATGAGGGTAAGCGCCAGGCCGCGAGCCTGACCCAGCACGGGCAGGTCGTTGGAAAAGACCTCCACCAATAGATCGGTCATGGCGATGCCGCCGGCGACATCGCCGCGGCGCCCCGCACGGTAGCGGCTCAGGAAATGACTGCCGCCGAGCGCCTCGCGCGGACTGTCCAAGATGCTGCATGCCAACTTCCAGACGTCCCTAAGACCCAGGTTGAGACCTTGTCCGGCCACAGGATGCAGGGTTTGCGCGGCATTGCCGATGCGCACTAGCCCAGGTTGACCCCCCGGCGACGCGCTCACCAGCCGCAAGGGGAAGGCAGCGCGCGCACCCGCCGCCAGAAAACGCCCCTGCCGGTCGCCGAAGGCGGCCTGCAGCCGTGCCAGGAAGGCGGTCTCATCCAGGGCCAGCCTCTCCTCAACCAAGTCCGCGGGCGTAGTCCATACCAGGGCATAATCTTCGTGCAAGGGCAACAGGGCGATGGGACCTTCAGCGGTAAACCGCTCATAGGCGACGTGGGCGTGTGGACGGTTGGTGCGCACCGTGCAGACTAGGGCACTGGCGCCATAGTCCTTCACCCTGTGCTCCCCCTGCAGGCTGCGACCGCCGTCGGCCTGAACGATGAGGCGGGCACTCAGCCCATGTGTCCGACCCGCAGATTCGTACACCACCATACCGCAACCGGAGGCAGGCCGGACGGCGGTGACGCGGGCGCCGGTGACGAGGCTCGCGCCGCTGCTCGGCAGCCCCTTGGCCAGCGCGCGGTAGAGATCGCCGTATTCCACCGTGTAGCCCAAGGCAGGCACGCCTGCTTCACCCGCGGTCAGCCGCACACGGCCAAATCCGCCGCGCTGCGAGACATGGATGATCTCGATGGCGGTAGCCCGTGCCTTAAGCCACGTCCAG
>DAITOH010000187.1:0-2912 GCA_036834225.1 Thiobacillaceae bacterium
GCCCGCGTCTTTCTATGGCAGGGGTGGCCATGCGTCCGTGAACGGTTCGCAGAGAGATCACATGACAACAGATCGACCCACCCCCGCCTGGCATGCCCGTCCGGTCGATGCGACTCTGGAGGCGCTGAAGGCCTCGCGCCGGGGTCTGACCTCTACCGAGGCGGCGGCGCGTCTCGAACGCCACGGCCGCAACGTGCTGCCGCCGCCCAAGCGGCGCGGCCCGCTCTTGCGCTTCCTGCTGCAGTTCCACAACGTGCTGATCTATGTGCTGCTCGCGGCCGCAGCGATCACCGCGGTCATGGGCCATTGGGTGGACAGTCTGGTCATCCTCGGGGTGGTGGTGATCAACGCCGCCATCGGCTTCATCCAGGAGGGCAAGGCGGAGGCGGCCCTGGAGGCGATCCGCGGCATGCTCTCGCCGCGCGCCCAGGTGCTGCGCGATGGCCGCCGGCAGGAGATCGACGCCGCCGAGCTGGTGCCCGGCGACCTCGTCTACCTCGTCGCCGGCGACCGCGTGCCGGCCGATCTGCGCCTGATCGAGGTGAAGAGCCTGCGCGTGGACGAGGCGGCCCTCACCGGTGAATCGGTGGCGGTGGAGAAACAGACCGCGCCCGTGGCCGCGGATGCGCTTCTGGGAGACCGCTTGAGCATGGCCTGGTCCGGCACCCTGGTCACCTATGGTCAGGCCAGCGGGGTGGTGGTGGCGACCGGCCCCACCACCGAGATCGGCCGCATCAGCCGCATGCTAGCCGAGGTGGAGGGGCTGGAGACGCCTCTGCTGCGCAAGATGGCGCAGTTCGGCCATTGGCTCACCTGGGCCATCCTCGCCATCGCCGCCTTCACCTTCGCCTTCGGCACCCTGGTGCGCGACTTTACCCCCGGCGAGATGTTCCTCGCCGCCGTGGGTCTGGCGGTGGCCGCCATCCCCGAGGGGCTGCCGGCCATCCTCACCATCACGCTCGCCATCGGGGTGCAGGCCATGGCGCGCCGCAAGGCCATCGTGCGCCGGCTGCCGGCGGTGGAGGCGCTCGGCTCGGTGACGGTGATCTGCTCGGACAAGACCGGCACGCTCACGCGCAACGAGATGACCGTACAGGCGCTGATCACCGCCGAGCGCGAATACATGGTCAGCGGCACCGGCTACGCCCCGCACGGCGGTTTCGAGCTCGAGGGGGCCGCGGTCCGGGTCGAGGATCACCCCATCCTGCGCGAGATCGCGCGCGTGGCCCTGTTGTGCAACGACGCCGCGCTCGAACAGGAGGAAGGGCAGTGGCGGCTCAACGGCGACCCCACCGAGGGGGCGCTCATCGCCCTGGGGCTCAAAGCCGGGCTCGACCCCCGCTATGAGGCCGAGGCGCTGCCGCGCACCGACGTCATCCCCTTCGAATCCGAGCACCGCTTCATGGCCACCCTGCACCACGACCACACGGGCAACGGCTACCTCTATCTCAAGGGTGCGCCGGAGCGGGTGCTCGCCCTGTGCACCGAGCAGCGCACGCAGACGGGCGAGCTCCCCCTCGAAGCCGCACGCTGGCAGGCGGCCATGCAGGCCGTGGCCGGGCGTGGCATGCGCCTGCTGGCCCTGGCGGTGAAGCCGGCCGCGCCGGGGCAGCGCGAACTCGCCTTCGCCGACGTCGAGGCCGGCGGTTTCACCCTGCTGGCGGTGGTGGGCATCGCCGACCCGCCGCGTGAGGAGGCGATCCGGGCCGTTGCGCAATGCCGTGCGGCGGGCATCCGGGTGAAGATGATCACCGGCGACCACGCCGCCACGGCGGCGGCCATCGGCGCGCAACTGAAGCTCGCCGACGAGATCCATGCCTTGACCGGCGCCGAGATCGAGGCCATGGACGCCGAGCGGCTCGCGCGGGCGGCGATCGAGGCCGACATCTTCGCCCGCGCCAGCCCCGAGCACAAACTGCGCCTGGTCGAGGCGCTGCAGGCGCAGGGCGAGGTGGTGGCCATGACCGGCGACGGGGTGAACGACGCCCCCGCCCTCAAGCGCGCCGACGTGGGCGTGGCCATGGGGATGAAGGGCACCGAGGCGGCCAAGGAGGCGGCCGAGATCGTGCTGGCCGACGACAACTTCGCCAGCATCGCCGCCGCCGTCGAGGAAGGCCGCACCATCTACGACAACATCCGCAAGGCCATCGTCTTCATCCTGCCCACCAACGGCGGCCAGGCCGGTGTGCTGGTGGCGGCCATCGTGCTGGGGCTGCACCAGCTGCCCATCACGCCGGTGCAGATCCTCTGGGTGAACATGGTCACCGCTGTGACGCTTGCCCTGGCGCTCGCCTTCGAGCCGGCGGAGCGCGACATCATGCGCCGCCCGCCCAGACACCCGCAGGAGGCCATCCTCACCCCCTTCATGCTCTGGCGGGTCGCCTTCGTCTCCGCCCTCCTGGTCAGCGGCAGCCTGGGGCTGTTCCTGTGGGAACTCGGGCGCGGCGCGAGCATCGAGGTGGCGCGCACGGCCACCGTCAACCTGCTCATGCTGGGCGAGGTGTTCTATCTCTTCAACTGCCGGCGTCTGACCAACCCCGTCCTGTCCTGGCAGGGGCTAACCGGCAACCGCTATGTGTGGATCGCCATCGGCGCGCTGCTGCTGTTCCAGCTCGCCTTCACCTACGTGCCGGTGATGCAGACCCTGTTCCACACCGCCGCCCTCGACCCGGCGGCCTGGGGGCGCATCCTGATCTTCGGGCTGGCGGTATTGCTGCTGGTGGAGGCGGAGAAGGCCGTCCTGCGCCGCTGGCGGGTCGGGAGTGCTCACGCGTGAGCGGCGCACCCCCCGCCCCCTTCGCGGAGATGGCGCTGCTCCTGGGCGTGGCCGCCGCCGTCGGGGCGCTCGCCACGCGGCTCAAGCAGCCGGTGCTCATCGCCTACATCGCCGTGGGCATCCTGGTCGGGCCGGC
>DAITOH010000188.1:0-2907 GCA_036834225.1 Thiobacillaceae bacterium
CTTGAGCGTCTTTGGGGGTCATCTCCCAAAGATGCCCCATCGCCGCTACCCGGTACCCCCCGGATCCGGTAGCCGATGGGCTGGACTTGCATGGTGCTCCTCCTTCGTCTAAGGAGTGCCAAAGGTTTCTGAACTTATGCATCCGCCCTGGTCCTGCGCCATGAAGATCGAACTCACCTCCAGCGAGGAACGCAACCGCTACCTGGTGCGCCACCCGGCCGAGGTACAGCGCATCCTGCGCGAGGTCATGCTGGACAAGGGCATCGTCACCGCCTATGCCGATGGCGGCAGCGAGCGCATGATCACGACCATCGTCGACCTGGATCCGGTCGGCAGGTCCGTCTTCCTCGACTGCGGCGCGGACGAGGGGATGAACGCGCGCCTCGCCAGCTGTCGCGAGGTGATCCTGTCGACGACCCACGAGGGGGTAAGGGTGCAGTTCGCCTCCCCCGCCCTGGAGCGTGTCCGTCATCGACAGGCCGAGGTGCTGCGCGCCGCCATGCCTGAGGAGCTGCTACGCCTGCAGCGGCGAGAGTACTACCGCCTGGTGACCTCGGTGGTCGACCCGATCAAATGCCGGATCGCCACCGCTCGCGGCGAGCTGGAGGCGACCGTGGTGGACCTCAGCGTGGGCGGTATCGGCATCCTCGCCTACAAGCCGGATGTCCCGCTGGTGGTGGGCTTGGTCTACCACGGCTGCCGCATCGCCCTGCCGGCCCTGGGCCAGTTTGCCGTCAGCCTGACCGTGCGCAGCCTCTTCGAGGTCAGGCTGCGCAACGGGCGCCGCTCGCATCGGGCGGGTTGCCAGTTCATCGACCTGCCGCCGGGGCTGGAGACCACCTTGCAGCGCTATATCACCCGAGCGGAGCGGGAGCGGCGCAAGCGGTATTTGTGAGGTTCAGCTTTGCCGGCATCCGGACTGCTCTTCGCGCAGCCAGCGGGCGGCATCCAGGGCGTAGTAGGTGAGCACCGCGTCCGCCCCGGCACGCTTGAAGGCGGTGAGCGCCTCCAGCACGCAGGCGCGCTCGTCGAGCCAGCCGTTTTGCGCCGCCGCCTTGAGCATGGCGTATTCGCCGGAGACCTGATACACGACCGTGGGGGCCCGGAAGGTCTCCTTCACCCGCCAGACCACGTCCAGATAGGGCAGTCCCGGCTTGACCATCACCATGTCGGCCGCCTCCTGCAGGTCCAGTCCCACCTCCCACAGGGCCTCGTCGCTGTTGGCGGGGTCCATCTGATAGGTGTACTTGTCGCCCCCCCCCAGGTTGGCGGCCGAGCCCACGGCGTCGCGGAAGGGGCCATAGAAGCTGGAGGCGTATTTCGCCGAATAGGCGAGGATGCGGGTGTGGATATGGCCGGCGGCGTCTAAGGCCTCGCGCACGGCACGGATGCGCCCGTCCATCATGTCGGAGGGCGCCACCACGTCGGCGCCGGCGGCGGCGTGCACCTCGGCCTGGCGCGTGAGCACGGCGATGGTCTCGTCGTTGAGCACGTAGCCGGCCTCGTCGATGAGCCCGTCCTGGCCGTGGCTGGTGTAGGGGTCGAGGGCGATGTCGGTGATCACCCCCAGCGCCGGGAAACGGGCCTTAAGTCCGGCCACGGCGCGCGGCACCAGGCCGTTCGGGTTGTAAGCCTCCTCGGCCCCGTCGCTCTTGAGGGCCTGATCGATGACCGGGAACAGGGCCAGGGCCGGGATGCCCAGCGCCAGGCATTCCTCGGCCACCGCGTAGAGCCTGTCCAGACTCATGCGCTTGACGCCGGGCATGGAGGCGACGGCCTCCTCGCGATCCGCGCCGTCCAGCACGAAGACCGGCAGGATGAGGTCGGCGGGTGTGAGGTCGTGTTCGCGCATCAACCGGCGCGAGAAGGCATCGCGACGCATGCGGCGCATGCGCTTTCTGGGAAAAGCGCCTAGGTCGAACATGGCTGCCCTCATCGATAGCAACCTCTCAAGGATAGCAGCTCGTCCGCCGTCATGGGTCTGCGGAACTTTTCGGGACGAGAATCGATCTATGTTGTAAGATGAGTCGCTTCGTCTCCCGCTTCTCCTCCCTGAGCGGGTGCCTTAACGCAAAGTTGAGGCTCATTTAACCCGGCTCTGTCCCCTTGAGCCGGGTTTTTTTTTGTCCGGCGTTTTTCCATCCCCCTCGGCATGGGGACGGCGGCCGAGGTCTAACCAGCCACGCAGCACGGTCTCGGCCTCGTCCAGCCCCAGCCGCCGCGTGGCGGAGAAGACCTGGGCCGCACCCGGCAGCCCCTGCCCTGTCAGGAAGGCCCGCACCGCCCGCAGGGTCGTCAGGGCCTGAGCGCGTGAGAGCTTGTCGGCCTTGGACAAGAGCACGTGCACGGGCTTGCCGGTCTGCCGCCACCAGTCGAGCAACTGTCGGTCGAGATCGGTCAGGGGATGGCGGATGTCCATGATCAGGATCAGGCCGCGCAGGGCCGCACGCGAGATCAGGTAATCCCCGACGAGAGACCGCCAGGCCCGCTGCTGCACTAAAGGCGCGCGGGCATAGCCATAGCCCGGCAGGTCGACGAGATAGCGCCCTGGTCCGACGCGGAAGTAGTTCAGGTGCTGGGTGCGCCCCGGCGTCTTGCTGACATAGGCCAGACGCCTCTGATTGGCTAGGACGTTAATCGCGCTGGACTTGCCGGCATTGGAACGCCCAACAAAGGCGACCTCGGCCTCGCTCTCCTGCGGCAGGCCGGCCAGACTGGCGACGGTGGCGTAGAAGGCCGCGTTGATCAAGACCAGTGTGCCCAAAGCCTGGCATCTTACCAGGATGCCGGCTGGAATGCCGCGATTTGATGACCCGGCTATCTGAATTGGGGTGTTACCATGCGTGTTCGCGATGCGCTGCTGATCGCGCTTATGTCCGTCTCGTCGGCATGGGCCTCCACGGCCCC
>DAITOH010000189.1:0-2904 GCA_036834225.1 Thiobacillaceae bacterium
AAGTCCAGGTAGTCGATGGGGGTGTTCTCCACCAGCAGCACGTCGCGGGCCGGGTCGACGCGGGTGGTGAGCGCCCAGATCACCTCGGGCCACGAGCGCACATCGACGTCATCGTCGGTCACCAGCACGAACTTGGTGTACATGAACTGGCGCAGGAAGGACCATACCCCGAACATCACGCGCTTGGCGTGGCCGGGGTAGGCCTTCTTTATGGCGACCACCGCCAGGCGGTAGCTGCAGCCCTCGGGCGGCAGGTAGAAGTCGGTGATCTCGGGATACTGCTTCGTGAGCAGCGGCACGAAGACCTCGTTCAGCGCCACACCCAGGATGGCCGGCTCATCCGGCGGCTTGCCGGTGTAAGTGCTGTGGTAGATGGGGTCGCGGCGCATTGTCATGCGCTGGACGGTGAAGACGGGGAAGCGGTCCTGCTCGTTGTAGTAGCCGGTATGGTCGCCGAAGGGGCCCTCCAGCGCCGTCTCCTCGGGGTGGATCACCCCTTCCAAGACGATCTCGGCGCTGGCCGGCACCTGCAGGTCCGAGCCCAGACACCGGGCCACCTCCGTCTTGGCGCCACGCAGTAGTCCAGCGAACTGGTATTCGGACAGGCTGTCTGGCACCGGCGTGACCGCGCCCAGCAGGGTGGCCGGATCGGCGCCCAGGGCGACTGCCACCGGGTAGGGTTTGCCGGGGTGTGCGAGGCAGTGCTCGCGGAAATCCAGCGCCCCGCCCCGGTGCGCAAGCCAGCGCATGATGACCTTGTTGCGGCCGATCACCTGCTGGCGGTAGATGCCCAGGTTCTGGCGCGGTTTGTGCGGCCCGCGGGTGATGGTGAGCCCCCAGGTGATGAGCGGCCCGGCGTCGCCCGGCCAGCAGGTCATGACCGGCAGCCGGCCGAGGTCCACTTCGTCGCCTTCCCACACCACCTCCTGGCAGGGCGGGTTCTTCACCTCCCTGGGTGTCATGTTGAGCACCTGCTTGAGCATGGGCCACTTCTCCCAGGCATCCTTAAGGCCCCGCGGCGGCTCCGGCTCCTTGAGATAGGCAAGCAGCCGGCCGATCTCCCGCAGCCTCGCTGGGTCCTCCTCGCCCATGCCCAAGGCCACCCGTTTCACCGTGCCGAAGAGGTTGGTGAGCACGGGTATGGTGTGCCCCTTCGGTCGCTCGAAGAGCAGCGCTGGGCCGCCGCGCCTGAGCACCCGGTCGCCGATCTCGGTCATCTCCAGGCGCGGGTCCACCTCCACCCCGATGCGCCTGAGCTCGCCCATGGCCTCGAGCTTAAGGATGAAGTCGCGCAGGTCCTGGTAGCGCATGGGGAACTCCTTATGCCGGGTGCAGTAGAATGATCCTTCGATTTAACCCGCTTTCCGCATGTCCCGCAAAGTCTTCATCAAGACCTTCGGCTGCCAGATGAACGAGTACGACTCGGCCAGGATGGCCGACGTGCTCGGCGCCGCCGAAGGCTTTGAACAGACCTCTAACCCGGAGGAGGCCGATGTCATCCTGTTCAACACCTGCTCGGTGCGCGAGAAGGCGCAGGAGAAGGTGTTCACGGACTTGGGGATGGTGAAGCACTTGAAGCAGCGCAACCCGGAGCTGATCATCGGTGTTGGCGGCTGTGTCGCCAGCCAGGAGGGCGAGGCCATCGTGCGGCGCGCGCCCTATGTGGACGTGGTCTTTGGGCCGCAGACCCTGCACCGGCTGCCGGAGCTGATAGCGCGGCGCCACCGGACCGGCCGCCCGCAGGTGGACGTGTCCTTCCCCGAGATCGAGAAGTTCGACCGGCTGCCGCCGGCCCGTGTCGAGGGCCCTACTGCCTTCGTCTCGGTGATGGAGGGCTGCAGCAAGTATTGCAGCTTCTGCGTGGTGCCCTATACCCGCGGCGAGGAGGTCTCGCGCCCGCTGGATAACGTGCTCGCCGAGGTGGCCGGGCTCGCCGAGCAGGGCGTCAAGGAGGTCACCCTGCTGGGGCAGAACGTCAACGCCTACCGCGGGGCGATGGAGGATGGCGAGGCAGACGCAAACGATGTGGCCGACTTCGCCTTGCTGCTGGAGCTTGTGTCCGAGATCCCGGGCATCGAGCGCATCCGCTTCACTACCTCGCACCCGCGCGAGTTCACCGAGCGGCTCATAGACGCCTACGCGCGCCTGCCCAAGCTCGCCAACCACCTGCACCTGCCGGTGCAGTCCGGCTCCGACCGCATCCTGTCGGCCATGAAGCGCGGCTACACGGTACTGGAATACAAGTCCATCCTGCGCAGGCTGCGCGCCGTGCGCCCGGACATCGCCATCGCCACCGACTTCATCGTCGGCTTCCCGGGCGAGACCGAGTCCGACTTCGAGGCCACCCTGCGGCTCATAGACGAGGTCGGCTTCGACAATTCGTTTAGCTTCGTCTATAGCCCCCGCCCCGGCACGCCGGCCGCCGCGCTCCCGGACGACACGCCGCAGGAGGTCAAGCTCGCGCGCCTGTACCGCCTGCAAGAGAGGATACGCGCCAGCGCCGCTGCCATCAGCGCGGCCATGGTCGGCACGGTCCAGCGCGTGCTGGTCGAGGGCCCCTCCAAGCGCGACCCGGCTGAGCTTTCCGGTCGCACCGAGAACAACCGCGTGGTCAACTTCGCCGGCCACCCACGCTTGATCGGCCAGATGATCGACGTCCGCATCACCGCCGCCCTGCCCAACAGCCTGCGCGGCGAGGTCGTCTGCGACCTGAGAGTCGATACAAGCAGATCGTTGGCCTGAAAATTAGGCCGAGAGCATGTGCTAGACTAATGTCTAGTCCACCAGCGAGCGCTGCATGACCACGGTCAACCTCCACGAAGCCAAGACCCATATCTCCAAGCGGATCGAGCAGATCCAGCGCGGCGAAGAGGTGGTCATCGCCAAGGCCGGGGTGCCGGTGGC
>DAITOH010000190.1:0-2899 GCA_036834225.1 Thiobacillaceae bacterium
CGCACCCGCGGTCAGCAGCTGGGCGTCTGCTACCCACAGGATGCCCCACCAGCAGGTCGCGCAGGCGCTCGCTGCCATGGGGGTTGTGCGCAGATAGCAGCGCGGTCAGGCTGGCCGCCAGGATGAAGAGGGAACCGATCAGGGCTTCGAGGATGTCAGGCCAGCGCCGCTCCATCCAGGTCAGCCCGCCGGCGGCGGCCAGGGCGGCGGTGGCGGCGGCGAGCTGGGTCTCCCAGCCCTCGGCGTGCCAGCCCAGGGCATGTGCGGCCACCACCCCGAGCCCGGCGATCTGGGCCACCGCCAGGTCGATGAAGACGATACCCCGCCGCAGGACCTCGCGCCCCAGCGGGACATGGGTCGCCAGGACGATCAGGCCCGCGAGCAGGGGCAGGGTGACGAGCCCCCAGTCGACACCACTCACCCCCGCGCTGCCTCCAACAGCCGCTTCAGGGTATCGTCGTACAGGCCGAACAGATCCTGCGCCGCGCTGCTGCCGCCCACGGTGTAGGGCAGCTCGATTGCGCGCAGCCCGGCGCGTGCCGCCAGCCATTCGCTCGGGCGCGGGGACTCGTAGGCGGTGCGCAGCACCATGCGCGCCGGCGTGCGCCTGAGCGCCTCCAGCACCCGGGCGAGGTGGGCGGCGGAGGGCTCCAGACCGGGCTTGGGCTCCAGCACCGCCACCTCGGTAAGGCCCAACCAGCCGTAGAGATAGGTGAAGGCCTTGTGCTGCGAGACCACCGGCAGGCCCTTAAGCGGCGCAGCCTCGCGCTCCCAGCGGGCGATGGCCGCCCGCCAGCGCTCGGCGAAGTCGCGCTGCCGCCCTGTGTAGTGCGCGGCATGCGCCGGATCCAGCTCGGCCAGGCGTCTGGCCAGGGCATCGGCGACGCGGGCGATGTTGCGCGGATCGAGGTGCAGGTGCGGGTTGCCCTGGGGATGCACATCCCCCTCGGCGCGGTCCACACGCTCCGGTTTCTCCAGCAACGCGACGAAGGCCGCCGCCTCGAAATGGCCCGGCTGGCCGGGCTGGATGCGGGGGTTGGCCGATTCCCGCAACAGGACCGGCAGCCAGCCCACCTCCAGATCGGCCCCGGTGCACACCAAGAGATCGGCGCGCCGGGCGCGCGCGATCAGGCTAGGCCGGGCCTCGATGCGGTGCGGGTCCTGGGCGGCGGTGGTGGCCGAGGTCACGCTCACCCGGTCGCCACCCAGCTCCCGCACCAGGGCTGCCCACTCCGGCTCGCACGCAAGCACATCGAGGGCGGCCCAAGCCGGCAGGGCGACCAGGGCCAATAGTCCGAGCAGGATCGATTTCATGGCCGGCCCTCAGAACTTGTGCGCGCCATGGCTGCCCAGGCTCATGATGTACTGCAGGGTCCACTGGTCTTCCGGCAGCCCCTGCATGGACTTGTCGCGGGCATACTGCAAGCGCAGGCGCGAGAACTCCGAGGGCGACCAGTCCGCCATCAGGCTCGCGCGCGCGGGCCGGTAGTCATAGGTCTGTAGTGGCAGGGCGCCGAAGTCCATGCGTCCAGTATCCAGCCGGTCGTAGCGTGCGCCCAGGCGCCAGCCGGGCATGAACTGGTACACCGCCTGGGCGTACCAGCCGGACTGGCGGGAGGCGTGTTGATCAGTCAGACCCGGAACGCCGCACAGGCCGTCTTCGCACGCCATCTCACCGGATTCGGTGCGCCGGAACCACTCGGCCTGGAACTTGAAGTTGGTCACCCTGGGGTTACCCAGCGGCGCCCACTTCCAGACGAAGTCCGCCACCCAGGCGCGCGAGCGGCCGCTGAAGTGAGTGTGCACTTCATCGTCATTCGTGTCATGCCAGTGGGCCTTTCGGTCCTTGGGGCGGGCGTGCAGCCGGGCGAGCCCCAGCCGCCAGCTATGGGACTGGCCCACGTCGCCGCCGACCTTGGCGAAGGCGGTCCAGGCGCCCAGCGTGTTGCCCCGGTCACCGCCGCCCGGGAAGTTCTGCCCGCGCGCCGCCTCCAGTCCAAATTCCAGGAAGGTCTCGGTCGGGGCCAGCCATTTGAGTTGCAGGCCGTCATGGCTCAAACGCTCGCCGAACAGGGCCTGGTACATCAGCGGCGCGTCGGCGAAGTCCCAGGCGTGGGGGTGTTGCTCGTTGACATAGCCCAGACCGGAATAGAAACGGCCGCCCTTGAGCGTGAGTCCGCGACCTAAGGCCAGGGACTGGAACCAGGCCTCCTCCAGCTTAACCTCGTCATCGACGAAGGCGAGATTGGCATAGCCGCGCCAGTAGGGGTCCACGCTGGCGGACAGGACCAGCTCGGTATGGTCGACGGAGAAACCCCGCTGCGAGCCGTGCGCGTGCCCGTCGGCGGGCAGGAAGCCAGTGATGCCCCGCTCCTCGCGGTCGTCGCGGTGGGCGTAGCGGCCTTGCAGGATGAGGGAGACCTCGGGGTTGAAGGCCCCCGACGGCGCTGCGGTCTGGGGGCGGGCCGCCTCGGCCTGGCGGGCCTCGGCCGCCTTGAGGCGTGCCTCCAGCTCGGCCATGCGCGCCTCGTATTGCTGTTTCATGGCGCGGATCTCGGCGCGCAAGGCCTCGATCCCGGCATCTGCCGCGGCCGTGTTGCATGTGGCCAGCACAGCGCCGGCCATGAGCGTGCGTTTGAACATGGTTCACCTCGTCAGTCATGCATGGGTCATCCCGCCGCTCGGACAGCGGCGGACAGGGCGGATGGCTCAGACGAGGCAGGGCGGCGGTGCCCTGGCGCGGTAGGACGCAAAGGTGGCTGCGACGACGGCGGCGACAGCCGCATCCGCCGGCCGCGGGCTGACGTGTTCCGCCGACAGGGGGCCGGGGGTCGCGGGGACGGCGTGGTCGAAGGCGGCGTAGGCGACGCAAAGCTGGCAGGGCGCATGCGGGCGGTCC
>DAITOH010000191.1:0-2898 GCA_036834225.1 Thiobacillaceae bacterium
CTGCGGTTTTTAGGTTCAATGTGTTCACGGTCAGACCCTGTGGCATGCGCGGTGAGGGAGGCATTCGGCCATGCGCGAGCCCGCTTTAGCACCGGCTTGAGATAGCGTCCGGTGTGGCTTGCCTTGTTGCGCGCCACCTGCTCCGGCGTGCCCTCGGCGACGATCTGTCCGCCACCCTCGCCGCCTTCGGGACCGAGGTCGATCACCCAGTCGGCGGTCTTGATCACGTCCAGGTTGTGCTCGATCACCACCACCGTGTTGCCGTGGTCCACCAGCCGGTGCAGCACGTCGAGCAGCAGCTTGATGTCGTGGAAGTGTAGCCCCGTGGTCGGCTCGTCCAGGATGTAGAGGGTGCGGCCGGTGTCGCGCTTCGATAGTTCCAAGGCGAGCTTCACCCGCTGGGCCTCGCCACCCGAGAGGGTGGTGGCCGGCTGGCCCAGGCGGATGTAGCTCAAGCCCACATCGATTAGGGTCTGCAGCTTGCGCGCCACAATGGGCACGGGGTCGAAGAAGGCGCGCGCCTCCTCCACGGTCATCTCCAGCACCTGGTGGATATTGCGGCCCTTGTATTCGACCTCCAGGGTCTCGCGGTTGTAGCGTTTGCCGTGACAGACGTCGCAGGTCACAAAGATGTCGGGCAGGAAGTGCATCTCCACCTTGATCAGCCCGTCGCCCTGGCAGGCCTCGCAGCGGCCGCCCTTGACGTTGAAGGAGAAACGGCCGGGCCCATAGCCGCGCTCGCGGGCGGTGGGGGTCCCGGCGAACAACTCGCGGATGGGGGTGAACAGTCCCGTGTAGGTGGCGGGATTGGAGCGGGGGGTGCGGCCGATCGGGCTTTGGTCAACGTTGACGACCTTGTCGAAGAACTCCGCGCCCTCGATGGACTCGAACGGCGCCGGTTCCAGGGCGGCGCCGTTCAACTGCCGCGCCAGGGCAGCGTACAAGGTGTCGTTGATGAGGGTGGACTTGCCCGAGCCGGACACACCCGTGACGCAGACGAACACGCCGGTGGGCAGCCTTAAGGTGACGTTCTTGAGGTTGTTGCCGTTGGCACCTACCAGGGTGAGCCAGCGGTCCTTGCGGCCCTTGCGACGCTGCGCTGGCAGGGGGATCGCCTTGCGGCCGGTCAGGTAGTCTGCGGTGAGCGAGCGCTCGCAGGCGAGGATGTCGGCGAGGCTGCCAGCGGCCACGATCTCGCCGCCGTGTTCGCCGGCACCGGGGCCCATGTCGACGATGTGATCGGCGGCACGGATCGCCTCCTCATCATGCTCCACCACGACCACCGTGTTGCCCAGGTCGCGCAAGTGCCTGAGTGTCCCGAGCAGACGGTCGTTGTCGCGCTGGTGCAGCCCGATGGAGGGCTCGTCCAGCACGTACATGACCCCCGTGAGCCCCGAGCCGATCTGCGAGGCCAGCCGGATGCGCTGCGCCTCGCCGCCGGAGAGGGTATCGGCCGAGCGGTCCAGCGAGAGGTAGCCCAGGCCCACGTTGTTGAGAAAGGACAGCCGTGCCGCGATCTCCTTGACGATCTTCTCCGCCACCTGAGCGCGATGCCCGGTGAGCGTTAAGTTCTCGAAGAAGTCGAGGGTCTGGCGGATGGGCAGCCGCGAGAGCTCGTGCAGGGTCTTGCCGCCGATGGTGACGTGGCGCGCCTCCAGCCTAAGCCGGCTGCCCCCGCACTCGGGGCAAGGACGGGTGGAAATGAGCTTGGCCAGCTCCTCCTTGAGCAGTTGCGACTCGGCGTCGCGATATCTGCGCTCCAGGGTGGGGATGATGCCGTCGAAGGCATGCTTGCGGGTCACCCGACGGCCGCCGTCGCCCAGGTAGTGGAAGGGGATCTGCTCACCGCCGCTGCCGTAGAGCACCACCTGCTGGATACGCTCAGGCAACTGTTCCCAGGGCGTGTCGATGTCAAAGCCGTAGTGCAGGGCGAGCGACTCCAGCATGCGGTAGAAGAAGGCGTTCCTGCGGTCCCAGCCCTTGATCGCGCCGGAGGCGAGCGACAGGTGGGGATGGGCGACTACGCGTTTCGGATCGAAGAAGGTGATGCTGCCCAGCCCGTCGCAGCGCGGGCAGGCACCCATGGGGTTGTTGAAGGAGAACATGCGCGGTTCCAGCTCGGGCAGGGCGTAGTCGCACACCGGGCAGGCGAACTTGGCGGAGAAGAGCATCTCCTTGCCGCCGTCCATGTCCACGGCGATGGCCTTGCCGCCGGAGTGCCTGAGCGCGGTCTCGAAGGATTCGGCCAGGCGCTGCTTGACCTCGGGCCTGACTTTGAGCCGGTCCACCACTGCCTCAATGGTATGCCTGCGGTTTTTGTCCAGGCGCGGGACGGCGTCGATGTCATAGACCTCGCCGTCGATCCGCAGGCGCACGAAGCCCTGCGCGCGTAGCTCATCGATCAAGTTCAACTGCTCGCCCTTGCGGCCCACCACCAGGGGCGCGAGGATCATGAGCCGGGTGTCCGCGGGCAGCTCGAGGACCTGGTCCACCATCTGCGACACGGTCTGCGCCGAGAGCTCCAGCCCGTGCTGCGGGCAACGCGGCGTGCCGGCGCGGGCGAAGAGCAGGCGCAGATAGTCGTGGATCTCAGTCACCGTGCCGACCGTGGAGCGCGGGTTGTGGCTGGTGGTCTTCTGCTCGATGGCGATGGCCGGCGACAGCCCCTCGATCAGGTCCACATCCGGCTTCTCCATGAGCTGCAGGAACTGGCGCGCATAGGCCGAGAGCGACTCCACATAGCGGCGCTGGCCCTCGGCGTAGAGGGTGTCGAAGGCGAGCGAGCTCTTGCCCGAGCCGGACAGCCCGGTGATGACGATCAACCGATGCTGGGGCAGATCGAGGCTAATGTTCTTGAGGTTGTGCGTGCGTGCGCCGCGAATGCGGATCATGACGGGC
>DAITOH010000192.1:0-2896 GCA_036834225.1 Thiobacillaceae bacterium
GGACGATGCGCCGCGGCAGGACGATCTCCGGCAGGCCGAGACGTTGCGCGGCAGCGACAAGCCGTTCCCGTGTCAGCTCGGGGTCGGTGGTATAGAGCACGATGGCCTCGCCGCGGCCCGCCTCCGGCACGGCCAGGGTGGCGTGCTGGGCCTCGCTGGAGAGCATGCGCGCCAGGGACTCCGCGAGGTCCAGACAGACCTGCTCGCCGGCCACTTTGGCAAAGCGTTTGAGCCGCCCTTGGATCGTAAGGTAGCCGTCGTCATCCATCGTTGCCACATCGCCGGTCCCGTACCAGCCCTCTCCTGCCGCGGAGCGGGGCGAATCCAGCACGCAAGGCGCCTCCGGCCGGTAATAACCGGACATCAAGTTGGGGCCGCGCAGGTGCAGCTCACCGCCCTCGGCGATGCCTTCTACCGGCAGGATGCGGGCCTCGATGTCGGGCAGCAGCCGACCGACGGTGCCGGGACGATTGCTGTCGGGAAGATTGACCGCCACCACTGGTGCCATTTCCGTCATGCCATAGCCCTCCAGGATGTCGATCCCGTATTTCTCCCGCCACAGCTCGCGCACCGGCTCGGCCAGTTTCTCCGCCCCGGCCACGACATAGCGCAGGCTCTCTAAGTCCTCGCGCGTCGCATAGCGGGCGTAGTGATGCAGAAAGGTGCTGGTGGAGAACAGCGTGTTGCACCCCTTCTCGCGGATCAGCCGCGGAATCTCCTTGTAATGCAGCGGTGTGGTGTACAGCACCAGGCGCGCGCCGCTCACGAGAGGCAGCAGGGTACCGGCGGTGAACCCGAAGCTATGGAAGATGGGCAGGCAGTTGAAGATGCGGTCTTTAGGGCCGAAGGGAAAGATGCGTAGAATCTGGGCGACGTTGGCCAGCAGGGCCCGGTGCGAGAGCACCACGCCCTTAGGGCGCCCTTCCGTGCCGGAGGTGAACAGCACCACCGCCGGTTCTTCCGGATCGGCCGGGGGGGCCACGCGCTCGGGAAACCACAGGGCATAAGCCATGAGCCAGAGCTTGTCCGCGATGCCGAACTGGCGGCGCAGGTCTTCCAGGTAGTGGATGCGCACATCCCGCAGCGCCTCGGCCTGGGCCGTGAGCTGGGCCTTGTCCAGAAAGACGCGGCTGGTGATGAGGGTACGCACCCCGGCCACGTGGCAGGCGCTCTGCATGCCTTCGCTGCCGGCGGTGTAATTAAGCATGCAGGGCACGCGACGCTGGCCCGACAGCCCGATGACCAGGGCCACGGTCGCGGCCACATTGGGCATCAGCACCCCCACGTGCTCGCCCGGCTGGGTCAGGCGAGCGGCCAGGCGCCCTAAGGCCAGACTCATCTTGAGCAGGTCGCCATAGCTGTAACTGCCCGGCACGGCGTCTTCCCATTGCGCGGGCGTGTGGCGACCGAAGCGCCGGACCGCAGCCACCAGGGCCTGGAACAGCGTGCCTCGGCTCAGCTCGGCGGGGTCGGCGCTCGGCATGGGCCTCAGAGCTGCAGCCAGCGGCCGGCCTGATGCAGGCGATCGGCCATGTCGAGGAGTTCAGGACGGGGATGGCAGCGCACCATCACCACGGTCCAGCGCCGGCGGTCGCGCCCGTGCAGGTCGGTGAAGTCCAGGGCGTGGGTGTTGGCGTCTGCCTCGTCGGCGCGCAGCACCCCCATGCCGTCCAGCCGCAGCGTGACGCGCTCCAGGCTGAGATGGCGCTCCGGGTTGAGGAAGACGTCCTCGAAATCCTCAGCCAGGTGGCGCAGGTCTAGATCGGCGTGGGCGCGGGCCAGGTCGGCGAGCAGGGCATCGAGCCGCTGCTGCAGGGCCGGTCGGCGATCGGCCTCGGTGGATCTCAACTGCGCGCTCAGGTAGTCCTTCTCCTTCTGCAGTTCCTGTCTCGCACGCTGACGTGCCGCCAGGCGTTCCACCACCCGCTCGACCAGGCTGTCATAGAGGTTCCAGGTGAGCAGCCGTCTCGCCTCGGCCTCCGTCGGGGCCGGGCCGCTCAGGGTGTGGTCGGTGAAATAGACCACGCGCTGCGCGACCTCGCGGCAGATCACCTCCCCGGCGGTCTCCATACCGAAGGCGGTCTTCTCGCGCCGGCGCATGCCCATCAGGGCATAGACCTCCGTCCCCGGCCCGCCCGGCCGGCGGGCATACTCGTGCATGGCATGGCTCATGCACAGGGCGTGCTGCATCTGCTCGGGGCTGCCGAACAGGGCATGGATGAAGGGATCGCGGCCGTACAGTTCCGGACTCATCTCCACCGGGCCCGGTATGGCCCGGGCCAGGTCCTGCACGTAGTCGAGGGCGCGTGTGACCGGCCGTCGGTAACGCCTCGGATAATCGCCGCTCTGGCGCAGCCTGGGCTCGACGCGCTGCACCGCGCGCTCCATCGCCTCGCGCACGAGCTCGGACTCGGGCGGGGAGGGCCGCCGGGCGTGCTCGAGCAGGCGCGAAAACAGGCCGCTCGCCATGCGCGGATCGATCGTCTGTCAGTCAGAACGGGATGTCGTCGTCCAAATCGTCCAAGCCGCTGCCCTGTCTCATCCCGCTGCCGCCGGCATCGGGGGCGCGCCTCGCCTCGTCGCGCGTATCGTTGTAGTCCGCCGTGCCGCCGCCGGGGCGGCTGCCGAGCATCTGCATGCGCTCGCCGCGGATCTCGGTGGTATAGCGATCCTGGCCGTCCTTATCCTGCCACTTGCGCGTGCGCAGGCTGCCCTCGACGTAGATCTGACTACCCTTTTTCAGGTACTGGCCGCAGATCTCCGCCTGCTTGCCGAAAAAGACGACACGATGCCACTCGGTCACCTCCTGTTTTTCGCCCGCCTTGTCCTTCCAGGTTTCCGTGGTCGCCACCGACAGGTTGGCGACGGCATCGCCGCTGGGCATGTAGCGCACCTC
>DAITOH010000193.1:0-2843 GCA_036834225.1 Thiobacillaceae bacterium
TGCCGCCAGATCCGCTCGGCCAGCTCGGCCAGGGCCTCGGCCTCCTCCGGGCGCAGGGTGGTGAGTGCGAGCCCGCTTACCGGCAGTGGGCATAGCCGCGCTTCGAGGCGCGGATGAAGGCGGCCAGTTCCTGCACGGCGGGGCTGGCATCGCGCTCCAGGGTGCAGAGCAAAGCGGCCTGGGGTTGTCCGGAGCGCAAGATGTGCAAAGCCCGCCGCAGGGCGGCGATCTCCTCGGCCGCGAGGCCGCCGCGGCGCAGGCCGACGACGTTGAGCGCCCGCGCCCGCGCCGGGTTGCCGTCGCTGATGACGAAGGGCAGGCAGTCCTGGTTGACGCGGGCACTGGCCGCCACCAGGGCCATGCGGCCGATGCGGCAGAACTGGTGCACGGTGGCCGCACCCGAGATGAAGGCACGATCGCCCACCTCGACATGCCCGCCGAGCAGGGCCCCGTTGGCGAGGATGACCTGATTGCCGATGCGGCAGTCGTGCGCCACATGGCTCATGGCCATAAGGAAATTGTCGTTGCCCAGGCGGGTGACGCCGCCTTCGTGGTTGCTGCGGTGGACGGTGACCCCCTCGCCAAAGCGGTTGCCGTCACCGATGACGACGAAGCTTACGCAGTCCTTGAACTTGAGGTCCTGAGGCTCGCCGCCGATGACGGCGAACTCGGCGACGCGGTTGTTGCGGCCTAGGCGCGTGTAACGCTTGATGACGGCATGCGCGGCGATCCTGCAGCCGTCGCCCAGCTCGGTATCAGCCTCGATGACGGCGTAGGGACCCACGGTTACGTCCGCCCCCAGGCGGGCGGACGGGTCGATGATCGCCGTCGGGTGCAGGTTCATGCCGTCTGGGCGGCGCGCACCACCTCGCAGATCCGGTCGATCTGGGCGTCGGCGAGTAGCGGCGAGATGGGTAGCGACAGCACCCGTGTGGCGGCCGCCTCCGCCACCGGCAGACTCAGGTCGCGGCACAGCTCGGCATAGAGGGTCTGGCGATGCAGGGGGATGGGATAGTAGATGGCGCTGGCGATGCCGGCTTTAGTGAGGGCCGCCTGGATGGCATCGCGCCGGTCGCTTTGCAAGGTGTATTGGTGGTAGACGTGCAGCCCCTTGCCGTCCTCCGCCGGTGTATCCACGCCACTGCCGGCTAGGCGCGCGTTGTAGGCGTGGGCGATGCGGCGGCGGGCGCTGTTGAAGGCGTCCACCCTTTTGAGCTTCACGCGCAGGATGGCGGCCTGCAGTTCATCGAGCCGGCTGTTGTAGCCCAGCACGTCGTGGTGGTAACGCACGCGGCTGCCGTGGCTGGCCAGCACGCGTATCTTCTCGGCCAGGACGTCGTCGTCGGTGATGACCATGCCGCCGTCGCCGAAGGCCCCCAGGTTCTTGCTCGGATAGAAGGAGAAACAGCCGAGGTCGCCATAGGCGCCGGACTTGCGGCCGCCGTACTCCGCACCGAAGGATTGGGCGGCGTCCTCGATGAGCCTCAGGCCATGACGGCGGCAGATCTCGGCGATGGTCTGCAGATCGGCTGGCTGGCCGTAGAGGTGCACCGGCACCACGGCGCGCGTGCGCGGCGAGATGGCCGCTTCGATGCCGGCCGGATCGATGTTGTAGGTCAAGGGATCGATGTCCACGAACACCGGCCGCGCCCCGCACATGGAGATGGTGGAGGCGGTGGCGACGAAGGTGAATGGGGTGGTGATGACCTCGTCGCCCGGGCCCACGCCACAGGCGCGCAAGGCTAGCAGCAGGGCATCGGTGCCCGAGGCGCAGGAGATGGCATGCTTGACGCCGCAGTAGGCCGCCACTTCCTGTTCGAAGGCGCGCACATTGGGACCGCCGATGTAGTGCGCCGTGGCCAGTGCCGAGAGCACGGCCGGCTCCAGTTCGTCCTTGAGCAGGTCGTATTCGGCCTTGAGATCCACCATGGGGATGTTCATTGCGATCTTCCTCGTGCATGCATGAGTCGTCCGATCTCCAGGGCCAGGGCGAGTGCCCGCCGGCCGTCCTCGCCGGAGACCGGCGCCGGGCCGCCCTGGCGCACCGCCCGGGCGAAGGCCTCGATCTCGTTCATGAGCGCATCGCCCGCCGGCACCTCGATGTGCTTGAGCGCGATGGGCTGTTGCGGATCCTCGGCGCGGCGGGCGGTGTTCACGCGGCGCTCGCCGAAGTCGATGGCGAGATACTGATCCTTGAGGAACAGCCGCATCTTGCGCAGGGTGCCGATGCTCACGCGGCTGGCGGTGAGATTGGCCACACAGCCGTTCTCGAACTCGATGCGGGCGTTGCCGATGTCGATGCCGTCGGTGAGCACCGGCGTGCCGCTGGCGCGCACCTCGGCCACGGGGCTCTCCACCACCGACAGGATCAGGTCCAGGTCGTGGATCATCAGGTCCAGCACCACACTCACGTCCGTGCCGCGCGGCTTGAAGGGGGCCAGACGGTGTGCCTCGATGAACAGGGGGCTGGTGACGTGGGGTCGCAGGGCCAGCCAGGCCGGGTTGAAGCGCTCCAGATGCCCAACCTGCAGTATGAGCCCCTGGTTTGCTGCCAGCTCGATCAAGCGATCGGCCTCGTCCACGCCCTGGGTGATCGGTTTTTCCACCAGGACGTGCACGCCCGCCTGCAGGCAATCGCGCGCCACCGTGTAATGGCGCTCGGTCGGTACCACCACGGAGACCAGATCCACCTGCCCCAGCAGGTCGCGGTAATCCGTGTAGGCGAGGCTACCCACCTCGGCGGCGACGGCGCTGGCCCGGGCCGCATCGCTGTCGACGACGCCGACCAGTTTCACACCCTCCACCTGCGCCCATTTCTGGGCATGAAACCGGCCCAGATAGCC
>DAITOH010000194.1:0-2841 GCA_036834225.1 Thiobacillaceae bacterium
TGGCAAATTACGCCGGAGCGCCTGCCCACCGCCATACACGACTGGATCGGTCAAGCCAGCGACGGCGTCTTCGTCAGCAAGGCAAGCTTATGGGAGATGGCCATCAAGATTGGTGTGGGCAAACTGGGCATCGATCTGCAGCGTTTCATGGCGCACATGAATCAGGACGGTTTTTCCTGGCTGGGTATCGAGAACACGCACTTGCTGCATCTTGCGCCACCTGCCCTAGCACGATGATCACAAGGATCTGTTCGATCGCCTGCCGGCGGCGCAAAGCCTATCGGGCATGATCCTGCTTACCAACGACTGCAAGCTTGCCTGCTACGGCCCGGCCGTGCGGGTGATCTGAGCCATGGAGATCACCCTCGCTCCCGCCGACAACACGCGTCTTGCCAACCTCTGCGGCGTGCTCGACGGGAACCTGCGGCAGATCGAGACGGCGCTCAACGTGACGCTGGCCCGCCGGGGCGAAGTCTTCCGCATCGGCGGGCCGCCGGACAAGGTCGAGCTGGCGGCACAGATCCTGCGCGACTTCTATCAACGCGCGCGCAAGCCACTGGACATCGACGACATCCAGCTTGGCCTCATCGAGATTACCCACAAATCCGCGCCGGCGGCCGGGGGCGAGGACAACCTGCCGGTGCTCATGACCCGCCGGCGGGGGCTACACGGGCGCACGGCACGGCAGAACCAGTATCTGCGCCAGATCCAGGAATTCGACGTAACCTTCGGCATCGGCCCGGCCGGCACCGGCAAGACCTATCTGGCGGTGGCCGGCGCGGTGGACGCCTTAGAGCGCGACCTCGTCAAGCGCATCGTGCTGGTGCGCCCGGCGGTGGAGGCCGGCGAGCGGCTGGGCTTCCTGCCCGGCGACCTGGTGCAGAAGGTGGACCCCTACCTGCGGCCTCTGTACGACGCCCTCTACGATCTGATGGGGGTCGACCGCGCCACCCGCGCCTTCGAGCGGCAGATAATCGAGATCGCGCCGCTTGCGTTCATGCGCGGCCGCACACTCAACCACGCCTTCATCATCCTGGACGAGGCGCAGAACACTACACCCGAGCAGATGAAGATGTTCCTCACCCGCATCGGTTTCGGCTCCAAGGCCGTGGTCACCGGCGACATCACCCAGATCGACCTGGCGCGCGGGCAGAAGAGCGGCCTGGTGGAGGCGCGCGATATCCTGCGCGAGGTGCGCGGCATCGCCTTCACCGAGTTCCAGAACGACGATGTCGTGCGTCACCCCCTGGTAGCGCGCATCATCGAGGCCTATGACGCCCATGCCGCGCGTGAGGCGGTGAGGGGTGAAGGGTGAGGGGTGAGGGGCCACGGCTTAAGCTTGCCGTGCAATATGCTGTGCGTGACCGCAATGGCCTGCCAGAGCGGGCGCAGCTGCGGCGCTGGGCGCTGGCGGCGCTGACCCGGGATGCCGAGGTGACGCTGCGCTTCGTGGAGGAAGACGAAGGCCGGCAGCTCAACCGCGACTACCGCGGCAAGGACTATGCCACCAATGTGCTCACCTTCGCCTACGGCCCTTCCTCGTCTCACGCCTCACCCCTCGCCCCTCACCCCTTGTCCCCCCTATGCGGCGACATCGTGCTGTGCGCACCGGTTATCGCCCGCGAGGCGAAGGCGCAGGCCAAGCCGCTGGCCGACCACTGCGCGCACCTGCTGGTACATGGCCTGCTGCACCTGCAGGGCCATGACCACGAGCGTGAGGAGGAGGCCGTTGCCATGCAGGCGGTGGAAAGTTTTATCCTACGCAGGTTGGGTGTCCCCGACCCCTATCCACCCTGATGAACGACGAGCCTCACCCGCGACCGACCCTCCTGGAACGACTGACCTCTTGGCTTTCGCGCGAACCTGGCAACCGCGAGGAGCTATTGGATCTGCTCCACGCCGCCTACGAAAAAAACCTACTTGACGCCGACGCCTTGTCCATGATCGAGGGTGCTATGCAGGTGTCCGAGATGCAGGTGCGCGAGATCATGACCCCGCGTGCGCAGATGGACGTGGTGGACATCAACGCGCCGCTCGAGAAGCTGCTGCCTTTCGTCATCGACACCGCCCACTCGCGCTTTCCGGCGGTGGATGGCGACCGCGACGACGTGGTGGGCATCCTGCTCGCCAAGGACCTCCTCAGGCTGTGCACCGGCGAGGAGGTGAACCTGCGCGACATGCTACGCCCCGCGGTGTACGTCCCGGAGTCCAAGCGGCTTAACGTGCTGCTGCGCGAGTTCCGCGCCTCGCGCAACCACATCGCCATCGTGGTGGACGAGTATGGCGGTGTGGCGGGGCTAGTGACCATCGAGGATGTACTCGAGCAGATCGTCGGCGACATCGCCGACGAGTACGACTACGACGAGGCCGAGAGCAACATCCTGCACGAGGCCGACGGCAGCTTTCGGGTCAAGGCCCAGACCGAGATCGGCGACTTCAACCTGGCCCTGGGGGCCAGTTTCTCCGACGAGGAGTTCGACACCGTAGGCGGCTTAGTCACCCACGCCTTCGGCCGGCTGCCTAAGCGCGGCGAGAAGATCGACATCGGCGACCTGGAATTCCAGGTTCTGCGGGCCGACAGCCGGCGCTTGCACACCCTCCTGGTCCGACGTCTGCCTAAGGCAGTCTGCTGTGAGCCTGCGGCCTCTGGTCTTGTTTCTGCTGCCGCTCCTGCTGTTCCCGGCCGTGAGCATCCTGGTGGGCGCCGTGCGTAACGGCTTCGAGGACCTCACCGGCTGGCAATGGCTCTTGCTCCTCCTGCTGCCGGTGCTGGCTTGGGGTTGGTGGCGGTGCTTCTCCGTCCTCGGCTGCCGTGCCGCCTGTCGGCAACCGGGGATATAG
>DAITOH010000195.1:0-2812 GCA_036834225.1 Thiobacillaceae bacterium
CGCGCAAGCGGGCGTGTAGCGGGCTCACCCAACGGGTGGTCGTGGTCGAAGGCATGTCGTCGAGCAATCATGCGGTTTTACGAAGGCAATTAAGCGGTCAACCGAGGAATCAAGGATGATGGCAAGACGTGCTGGAGCACACGCTCAGGGTACACGACTCGGCCCCAGCGACCTGAAACTCGCAGTGTCTGTCCGGACCAGCCTGCCAGTTTGATGGCTACTGGCTGGATGAGGCCGCATTCACAGCCCCCCCAGCCAAAGCAGTGCGACCACCCCCACCCACAGGATCACGGCGCGCCAGATCAGGCTCATCGCCCCGTCCAGGTAATCCGCGTCGGCCAGGTCGCCGCAGCCCAGCTCGGGCCTGAGCAATTCCCCCCCCGGCAGAGTCAGGGACCCGCCCAACTTCACCCCCAGGGCCCCCGCCCCGGCCGCCAGCAGCACACCCTCGTTGCGCTCGCCCCAGGCCCCGGCCTGGTTGCGCCAGCAATACACGGCGTCCTCGAAATTCCCGACGATGGCGAAACTGAAGGCGGCCAGTCGCGCCGGCAACCAGTCCAGGTAGTAGGCGAACCGGCGCGGGAAGGCGCAGAAACTGGGCTCGGCCTGCCATCGGTCGCGGCACATGCCGCTCAGACGGTATAACAGGGCGCCGAACACGCCCAGCACGGCGAACCAGAACAGCACGCCAAACAGGCGGGTTAAGGCCAGGAGCAGGGCATGTTCTATGCCGCTACGCGCGACCTCGTTCTCGTTCATGGCCTGGGCGGCGCCGGGGCGCCAGGTCATGAGCCTGTCTTGTGCACGCGCCAGATCCCCCTGACGCAGGGGCCGGGCGACATCGGCCACGGCGAAGCCGAACTGCCTGAAACCCATGCAGAAATAGAGCACGATCACGCTCCAGGCCCATTCCAGCAGCCCCAGGAGCTGACCCAGCAGCGCACCCGCAAGACCGGCGAGCAGGGCGGGCCCGAGCACACCGGCAGACCAGGCGAGCATGCCGTGCCTTTCCGTGCCGGCATTGACGTGCGTGAGCAACCAGTCGACATAGCGGTCGACCACCCGCGAGGGTGCAGAGGGGTCGCGCAGGGGCTGGAGATAGTCCCAGATCAGCGCGGCGAGGATGGAGAACAGGGTCACGGGCTTTCCACCTCCACGGTGAGCAGGCCCGGTCTTAAGACACTGCCTAAGGCTTCGTAGAGTTCGACGGCAGGCATGGCGATCGATTTGCCTTCCTGCTTCAGATGGCCGTCCAGGGCCTGGTAGGCGCGGCTCGGGGCGAGCAGCATGGCTGCCCTCACCCGAGAGACGAGTACCCGGCGTGCGGGCAGGGTGTCGATCTGCAGGGATGCCGGAACGGCGCGCCCGGGTGCCACCAAGTAGCCCACCCGAGCCCGCCGATCGGATCGCGCGACCGTATCGGGATGGGAATAAAGCACGCTGAGGGCAGCGCCGGGTCGGATACCCACCCTTGCCAGGGCCTCGTATACCCGCGGCAGCTGATCGGCCAGTTTCGCATAGTCACCGGTGTGCTCGACATAGGCATAGGTGTAGGGACCGCGCATCTCCACATCGATCAGGACCCGGCTAAGGCCCTCTACCTGGCATATACCGCAACCAGGGGCAGGACGAAGGCGAGGAGGAAAGGCAGGAGGCGCTTGTGGATCAATTCGGGAGACCAATGCCTGGCAGTGCAGACAGACATGTTACAACATCGCCTGCTGCACGTTCCTCACTGGGACACTGGAATCCTTCGTCGGCAACGCCGACTCCCGCCTGTGGCTCGCCGCCCTGGATCGTCTCCTTGCCCCAAAGCCCAAGGTTTTGGTACCGGGCCACGGCGGCATGTCCACCGACCCGGTGGGCGACCTGACCCTCACGCGCAACTGTCTGAGCTTCCTGCGCGAAGAGATGGGCAAGGCGGTAGCAAAGCTCATACCCTTCGATGAGGCCTACCTAACCACCGACTGGTCCCCTACGAGTTCCTGCCCGCCTCTCCCGAGGCCGATCGGTCCAACGCCTACAACACCTACCTCCTGATAGAGGCCAAAGTCTTTAGGCGCCAAAACCCTCCCGCAGGGCATCGATGAACTCGCCGGGTCGCCCAACTTAACTTGCACCCCATCGGGGGCCGGGCTGGGCGCGCCCGTGCTTCGGTGCACTCGTAAATGCCGCACTCGCCTGCAAGGCGGACATCGGCCAGACAGCCCGGCTGTGCTGGGCTACAATAGCCGGCAATCGAACTCCGACTGCACCGAGCATGAACCAGCCCGCCGCACTCAACTATCTCGTGATCACCGCCTCGGGCGAGGACAGGGTGGGCCTGGTGGAGCGCTTCACCGGCCGCATCTTGGATGCCGGCTGCAACATCGAGGAGTCGCGCATGGCGCTGCTCGGAGGTCACTTCGCCATCATCATGCTCATCTCCGGCCGCTGGGACGCGCTGTCCAAGCTGGAAGACAAGCTCTCCGGTCTGGGGGACGAACTGGGGCTGTCCATCATCCACAAGCGCACCCGTCACCTGGAGCGCAAGCAGCCCTTGGTGCCCTATCACATCGAGGTGGTGGCCATGGACCATCCCGGCATCGTGCATAGCCTGGCCAACTACTTCTCCCGTCAGGGCATCAACATCGAGGAACTCAGCACCGAGACCTATCCCGCCCCGCACACCGGGACACCGATGTTTTCGGTCAGCATGACGGTGGGGGTGCCCGCCGACATGCACATCCCCACGCTGCGCGGCGATTTTCTCGACTATTGCGACGGACTGAACCTGGACGCGATCTTCGAGCCCGTGCGTGCGTGAGCTAGG
>DAITOH010000196.1:0-2810 GCA_036834225.1 Thiobacillaceae bacterium
GCTAGAATAGGGCAGGGTCAAGGCCAAGGGGCTATCGCGAATGGCCAGCACGTAGAGCACCTCGGCCAGCACCTCCAGCGGCAGGGCCGCCCCCATCCAGTACCAGAACGCCATGGGGGGCGCGGCGGGCGGCTCCACTAGGAGCAGGGGCAAAAGCAGGATGGCGGTAAGCCCAAACCGCACCATGACCAGCTCGGCTGCCGTGTAGTCCGCCAGCCAGCGCTTGGTGGCCGCGTCGGCCAGCGCCAGGGTCAGCGCGCAGGTGAGGGTGAGCGGCAGCCAGTCCATGCCCGCCGCTCAGTCCGGCAGCTTCTTGCCCGGATTGAGCAGCCCCAGGGGGTCGAACAGGGCCTTGAGCCCGCGCATGAAGCCGAGCGTGACGGCGTCGAACTCCAGGCCGACGAAGGCCCGCTTTTCGCTGCCGATGCCGTGCTCGCCGGAGAGCGAGCCCTGCAGACGCAGTACGGTCTCGATCAGCTCGCGCCGGCAGGCCCGCGCCCGCTGCATCTCCTGCTCGTCGTCGGGATGCACCATCAGGTTCACGTGTAGGTTGCCGTTGCCGGCATGGCCAAAGGCCACCAGTGGGATGCGGTGTCGCTCGCCCAGCCGGTCGATGGCCTCCACCAGCTCGCCCAGACGCATGACCGGCACCACCACGTCCTCGTTGATCTTGAGCGGCGCGATCTTCTTCACGGCGTGCGACAGCGACTTGCGCGCCGTCCACAGCCGCGCCATCTCCTCGGCGGTAAAGCCGCTTTGGATCTCGATCAGGCCCTCGCCCCGCAGGGCCGCAGTGAGCCGTTCGATCTGGCGCGGCACGTCGTCGTACTCGCCATCGGCCGCCAGCATGAGCACGGCCTGGGTGCCAGCGGGCAGGCCCTCGGCGCCGCCATACTCGCGGATGGCCTCGATGGAGCGCCGGTCCATGAATTCCAGGGCGGAGGGGATGACCGGCTGGCGCATCACACGCGCCACCGCGGCGCAGGCCGCCCGGTTGCTGGCGAAACACACGCGCAGGTTGGCGACGCGCTCGGGTGCCGGGACTAAGCGCAGCGTGGCCTCGGTGATCAGGGCTAAGGTCCCCTCCGAGCCGACCAGCAGACGGGTGAGATCGTAGCCGGTGGCGTATTTGGAGGTGCGCGCGCCGGTGCGGATCTCCCGCCCGTCGCCCAGCACGGCGCGCAAGGCCAGCACGTGGTCGCGGGTGGCGCCGTATTTCACGCAGCGGGGGCCGGCAGCATTCATGGCCAGGTTGCCGCCGATGCGGCAGTAGGCCCCGGAGCCCGGGTCGGGGGCGTACATGAGTCCATGCGCCTGCGCCAGGCGGTCGATCTCCTCGGTCACGACACCCGGCTCCACGACGATGAGCCGATTGTCCGGGTCGAACTCCAGCACCCGCCGCATACACTCGAAGCTCACCACCACGCTGCCGGGCACGGGCAGCGCACCGCCCACGTTGCCCGAACCCGCTGCGCGCGGGGTCAGGGGCAGTCGGTAGCGGTTGGCCAGCAAGACGATGCTGGCCACCTCGTCATGACTGGTGGGGAAGAGCACCGCCTCCGGCAAACAGGCACGGGGCGTCTCGTCGCTGGCATAAAGGGCCCGGTCCTCGGGCGCGGTCAGCACCCGCTCCGGGCCGAGCAGGGCGGTAAGCGTCTCGACGATTTCCGGGGCGAGCATCAGCCCAGGGTGGCTTCCTGAAACTCCGCCACCTGGAGCATGGCATCCGAGTCCGGGTAACGGGCATGCGCCGCGCGTACGTCGGCATCGTAGGCGGCGCGGTCGAAGGTGGCTGTGGCCTGCGCGTGCATGACCATGCTTAAGGTTATGACCTTGTCCAGCGAGACGATGCGCTTCGCCCGCACGATGCCGTCGCCGGCGTCCACCAGGGTCAGGCGCAGCCGGGCCCGGTCGCCGGCGGCCTCTTGCGGAAGCGCCCGTTCGGCCTCGGGCACCAGATGTACGTTGAAGGCCACGTCCGACCACTCGCACACATCCTGGATCTTGTAGAGCAGGAAGGCGGCCGCACCCTGGACGTGCAGCCCGACCTCCCCCGGCTTGAACCAGAAGCCGTTCACCCCAGCCCCTGTAAGGCCGAAGGTTAGCTCGTGCGCCCCATCGCGGCAGACATAGCGCGCGCCCTCATCGTAACAGCTGTGCTCCGGCGACCAGCGCACGCCGACATGGCGGGTTTCGGGCAGGGTCTTAGGACGCGGGAAGGTGTGAACCGGGGCCATGCCTATTCCGCATGCTCCGGCAGCAACGCGGCCAACATGGCGACCATGTCGGTGTCGAAGTCAAAGCCCAGCGCATCGTCGGGGTTGATGGAGATGGCCACGTCTTCACCCATGCGCCGCAGCACCCAGGCAAACTCGGTCAGGATGCCGCCGCTGTAGCCCGGGATCTCGGCCAAGAAGGCCTTGGCCCGCTCGGGGGCCGAGAACAGGATCAGCACGCGCGTGCCCTCCTCGTCCTCCAGGATAAGCGGCTTAGCCCGCGTACTGGCCTGAAAGCCCTTGATGACGTGCTTCTCGTCTTTCACCGGCATGAACACCTGCAAGTCGAGCAGCTGCTTGGCGAAGTTCTCAGGCTTAAGCTCACCTGCGTGCATGCGCGCGAGCAGGGCTTCCAATTCGTTGCGGGGGGCGGTGTCCATGACGCGATCCTAAAGGTAAATTGCAGCATAACATCGGGGCACAGGCCGGGAAAGCATGGCTTGTGCGTTAGGCAAGGCCTGCACAACCTGCTGCGCGTGCGGATCGCCGTGTTGCGCGGTGTTGGCTTCGGCCGCTTCGCTTCACATCGGCTGC
>DAITOH010000197.1:0-2789 GCA_036834225.1 Thiobacillaceae bacterium
CACGCCCAGGGCATGCAGGAACACCGCCAGCACCCCCAGCGGCACGACATAACGCAGCAGCCAGACCCAGCCCCAGTATAGGCGTGCGAAACGGCTGCCGGCCTTGAAGGCCTGTTCGCGTGCATGCGCGCCCATGCGCCAGGCGACGAATACGGCGATGCCCAGGCCGCCTAAGGGCAGCATCCAGTTGCTGGCCAGGTAGTCGGCGAGGTCGAACCAGTTCTTGCCCTGCCCCTCGCCGAAGAGGACCGCGGTGGCCGCGGCGAAGTCACCGCCGAACAGGCGCGTGCCGCCTGAGAGGGCCGAGGGAATACCAAGCAGAAAGATGACGGCGCCGATGCCCACGGCCGCGCGCCGTCGTGACCACCCACGCCAGTCGATGAAGTGGCTCACCGCCACCTCCAGCAGCGAGATGGCGCTGGTCAGGGCCGCCACGGCGAGCAGGACGAAGAATACCGCCGCCCACAGGGCACCGCCCGGCAGCTGGCCGAAGGCAATAGGCAGGCTGACGAATACCAGCCCCGGTCCCGCACTGGGCGCTAAGCCGGCGACGAAGATGATGGGGAAGATCATCATGCAGGCCATGAGCGAGATCAGCGTATCCAGCCCACCCACGGCCAACGAGGTGGCCACCGCATCGTCACGGGTGCGCAGATAGCTGCCATAGGTGAGCATGGCGCCCATGCCCAGGCTCAGGGTGAAGAAACTGTGGCCCAGGGCCTCTAGCACGCCGGCCGGGGTGAGGCGGTCGCTGTGGGCGCCGAAGACGAAGTCTAGAGCCGGTCCGAAGCCGTCCGTGACCGCCGCCCGCAGCACCAGGGCGAGGATCATGAGAAACAGCAGCGGCATGAGGATGCGGTTCCAGCGCTCCACCCCGCCATGCACCCCGGCGGCGACAATGGCCACGGTCAGCAGCATGAACAGACCGTGCCAGAACAGGTTGATGCCGGGGTCCTGGTAGACCTGGTCGAACAGGGCCTTAAGCTCCGCCGGTTGCATACCGGCGAAGCCCTGGGAGAGGGCGAGCCAGCTGTAGTGCAGGGTCCAGCCGGCTACGACGCTGTAGTAGGACAGGATGACGAAGGCCGCCGCCACGCCGAGCCAGCCCACCCCCTGCCAGGGGCTGCGCGGGCCAGCCAGCTTGCGCAAGGCCATCACCGGCGAGGACTGGGCGGAGCGGCCGATGAGGATCTCCGCCACCATGATGGGCAGGGCCACGGCCACTACACAGACCAAGTAGATCAGCACAAACCAGCCGCCGCCGTTGACGCCGGTGATGTAGGGGAATTTCCAAATGTTGCCCAGCCCCACCGCCGAGCCGGTGGCGGCCAGGATGAAGGCAAGTCGGCCTGACCAGTGTTCGCGCTGGCCGGGGGCGGGTGAGGCATGCGGTTTGGTGGTGCTGGTCATGCGAAAGGCGCCTGTGAAATCACGACGAGAGATACACCGGTCCGCGACCGAGGGCAAGTCCGGCCTGCGAAATCCGTCAAGCAACCGTTCATGGCCGTCAACGACGTCTTTCATCGGCGGGGGCCATTGGGCCATGAACGGTCAGCTTAGAGCCCCGCCGCTTACCCAGAAGTCCTGGCCCTTATCGAGGAACTCGTCCACCGGCACATAGTGGGAGCCGTCGCATGAGAAGGTCAGACCGACTACACCATTGAAGATGTTCAGCGTCCCCGTGCGCAGATAGAGCATCTCGTCCATGAAGCGCAGCTCACGCAGGCCCCTGAGCACGGGCTGAATCTGTTCCGCCTTGACCAGGGCGTCGAGGGGGTAGGGACGCAAGGGATAAGCTAGGCAGATATCCGGGTCGGTTAAGGCCTGGATGTCGAGCAGCCGGTAACGGTAGGGGTCGTCCATCACCCACACCACGGCGCGGCTGGAGGAGAAGTGCAGCATCACATGGTAGACGCCGCGCTGGGTCATGAGCTCCTCCACCACCGACAGCACGGTAGGGATATTGCGGTCCATCTCGCTTTCGACCCGTGTCTGGTGGAAGACGGCGCCGCGGATTACCGGATCGCCCTTGATCTGACGCCAGTAGCGTGGCTCCTCGTAGAGCTTGCGGGTGATGGGCAGGTCGCGCAGGTCGAAGTCGGCGCCGACGAAGCCGAGCACCCGCCAGTCGGTGCCGCGCACCAGCTGGATGGCGGTGAGCGAGGGTCTTTGCGCGCGCAGACTGATGTAAGCCTGGGAGAGCACGAAGCCGTCGGCCGGTACCACCTCGCGCATGTAGGGGCGCTGCGAGCGGTCACGGCCGTAATCCTCGGGGTGGACGCCGTCGCGGTCGACGTTGCTGCTGACCTGGATGGCGTCGGTGTTCAGGGCGTAGATGTACTTGCAGCCGGGGATTAGTGCGAACGCCTTAAGCAGTGCCGCATCCAGTGCCTGCCGGTCATGCCAGGCATAGCTCGCCAGCTCGGCCGCCTTTTGCAGCGGGCCGATCAGCATCACACGCAGCGCCTCGCGCTGCTTAGCGATGGCTTCCTGGAGGGCGCCTTCGGGCGGGTGCATGGCAATCGGGGACTGTCTTAATGGCCCAGTATAGCAACGCAGCTAATACACGCTCATTACGCAGCCTACCCCACCCGCTGCCCGTGCCCCCGCGTGGCGTGGAAGCTCACCCTGGGCCATTTCTCTATGGCGAGTTCCAGGTTGTAGCGGTTGCCGGCGAGATAGGCCGGGTTGCCGTCCACGTCCACGGCCAGCCGGTTGGCCTGCTCGCGCTCGAACTGGCGGCGGGTGGCCTCGTCGGCGAAGGCGAGTCAGCGGGCGGAGTGGATGTC
>DAITOH010000198.1:0-2782 GCA_036834225.1 Thiobacillaceae bacterium
TCACGCAGGAGCAGTACGACATCATCCTGCTGTGAACCTAAAAGCTGCGGGTTAGGGAAGGTCTGCACGACCGTCGCGAGCGCACGGAGCGCAGCGACCGAGAAAACGAGCGAAGCGAGTCTCTAGCGAAGGCTAACCTTCAGGTTATGCCGGAGCTACATAACAATGAGTTAGGCGAGGGAGCGAAAACGAAGTTTCGGCGAAGGCTCACATCGGCGCAGCCGATGTGAAGCGAAGCGGCCGAAGCCAACACCGCGCAACGCAGCGATCCGTTCGCGCAGCAGGTTGTGCAGACCCTCCATAGGCGGCACGGAGCGCGAAACGCAACAGGCCCAGTGTACTGCCCAGGGATGAAGGGCGGTGATCAATTTTCCCGGCAGACCCTTGAAACCCCCCATGGGCGTCCCTATTATTAGCACTCGCAGTGCACGAGTGCTAACAGCGTGCTGCGTTCTTTTGCCCAAGAGCAACCCGAGATCTTTTCAAGGAGGAAACATGAAGATCCGCCCTTTGCATGACCGTGTGATCGTCAAGCGCCTGGAAGAGGAGCGCAAGACGGCCTCCGGCATCGTCATTCCCGACACCGCCGCTGAGAAGCCCGACCAAGGCGAAGTCATCGCCGTCGGCCCCGGCAAGCGCAACGACCGCGGCGAGCTGATCGCCATGGACGTCAAGGAGGGCGACCGGGTCCTGTTCGGCAAGTACTCCGGACAGACCGTCAAGGTCGATGGCGAGGAATACCTCGTCATGCGAGAAGACGACATCATGGGCGTGATAGAGAAGTGACGCCTCCGTTCGCGCTCCAGCGCGAGCACTGAGGCTTAGCCCGGCTGCAGCCGGCAGCCAACTATCTATCCATTTCGGATTCCGGCCGGTGCCGGAACGTAACATCAAGATCAGGAGTAAACAAACATGGCAGCTAAAGACGTACGCTTCGGCGAATCCGCCCGTCACCGCATGGTGGCCGGCGTCAACATCCTGGCCAACGCAGTCAAGGTCACCCTCGGTCCCAAGGGCCGCAACGTGGTGCTGGACCGCTCCTTCGGCGCCCCCACCGTGACCAAGGACGGCGTATCCGTGGCCAAGGAGATCGAACTGAAGGACAAGTTCGAGAACATGGGCGCGCAGATGGTCAAGGAAGTCGCCTCCAAGACCTCGGATGTGGCCGGTGACGGCACCACCACCGCCACCGTGCTGGCGCAGGCCATCGTCAACGAGGGCATGAAGTATGTGGCCGCCGGCATGAACCCCATGGACTTGAAGCGCGGCATCGACAAGGCCGTGTCCGCCGTGGTGGAAGAGCTCAAGAAGATCTCGAAGCCCTGCACCACCAGCAAGGAGATCGCCCAGGTCGGCGCCATCTCCGCCAACGCCGATGCCTCCATCGGCAAGATCATCGCCGATGCCATGGACAAGGTGGGCAAGGAAGGCGTCATCACCGTCGAGGACGGCTCCGGTCTGGAGAACGAGCTCGACGTCGTGGAGGGCATGCAGTTCGACCGCGGCTACCTCTCGCCCTACTTCATCAACAACGCCGACAAGCAAATGGCCGTGCTGGAGGAGCCCTACATCCTGCTGCACGACAAGAAGATCTCCAATATCCGCGATCTGCTGCCCGTGCTGGAGCAGGTGGCCAAGGCCGGCAAACCGCTGATGATCGTCGCCGAGGATGTCGAGGGCGAGGCGCTCGCCACCCTGGTGGTGAACAACATCCGCGGCACCCTCAAGACCTGCGCCGTCAAGGCCCCCGGCTTCGGTGACCGCCGCAAGGCGATGCTGGAAGACATGGCCATCCTCACCGGCGGCACCGTCATCTCCGAGGAGGTGGGTCTCACCCTGGAGAAGGCCAGCCTGAACGACCTGGGCCGCGCCAAGCGCGTCGAGGTGGGCAAGGAGAACTCCACCATCATCGACGGCGCCGGCTCCGCCGATGCCATCAAGGCCCGCATCACCCAGATCAACAAGCAGATCGAAGAGGCCACCAGCGACTACGACAAGGAGAAGCTGCAGGAGCGCAAGGCCAAGCTGGCCGGCGGCGTGGCCGTGATCAAGGTGGGGGCCGCGACCGAGGTCGAGATGAAGGAGAAGAAGGCGCGTGTCGAGGACGCCCTGCACGCCACCCGTGCCGCGGTCGAGGAGGGCATCGTCCCCGGTGGTGGCGTCGCCTTGCTGCGTGCCCGTGCCGCCATCGGCAGCCTCAAGGGTGAAAACCACGACCAGGATGCCGGCATCAAGATCGTGCTGCGCGCGCTGGAGCAGCCCCTGCGCGAGATCGTCGCCAACAGCGGCATCGAGCCCTCCGTGGTGGTGAACAAGGTGATCGAGGGCGAGGGCAACTACGGCTACAACGCCCAGACCGGCGAATACGGCGACATGATGGAGATGGGCGTGCTGGACCCCACCAAGGTGACCCGCACCGCCCTGCAGAACGCCGCCTCCGTCGCCGGCCTGATGCTCACCACCGACTGCATGGTGTCCGAGCTGCCCGAGGACAAGAAGGGCGGCGGCGGCCGCGGCGCCGGCACGGGTGGTGGCATGGACGACATGGACTTCTGACGCCCACGCTCCAGGCCGTAACGACCGAAGCCCCGCGGGCACCTTGCCCGTGGGGCTTTTTTCCACCCGGTATCAGTGCCTGCGTCGCGGCTTAAGATGCGCGGCGAGCGGCTGCCGGGTCTCGATGTGGCGGAAGGTGATGCGACCCTTGGTCAGGTCGTAGGGCGAAAGCTTAAGCGTCACCTTGTCCTCAGCCAGGATGCGGATAGGGTGTTTGCGCATCTTG
>DAITOH010000199.1:0-2718 GCA_036834225.1 Thiobacillaceae bacterium
GCCCGCGTGGCATAGCGGGCTCATCCGGATGCGCTAGCCGCCCGTGCGGTCAGCGTTTCCGCGCCCTGGGATGCGTTTGATCGTACACCTTGGCCAGGTGCTGGAAGTCGAGATGGGTGTAGATCTGGGTGGTGGATAGGCTGGCGTGGCCCAGCATCTCCTGCACCGCGCGCAGGTCGCCGGAGGATTGCAGGACATGCGAGGCGAAGGAGTGGCGCAGGGCGTGCGGATGCACGCGCTCATGCAGGCCGCACCTCAGGGCCAGACCGCGCAACCGGGCCTGCACCACGCGCGGGCTGATGCGCTTGCCGCGGGTACCGACGAATAGCGCCTGCTCGTCGCGGGCGATGAGGGGCCGCAGCGCCAGCCAGGCAGATAGGGCCGACAGGGCGGCGCGGCCGACCGGCACGATGCGCGTTTTACGCCCCTTGCCGGTGACCATCACCTCGCCGCTGTCGAGCGCGACGTCGCCCAGGTTCAGGCCCACCAGCTCCGCTAGGCGCAGGCCCGATGAGTACATCAGCTCGAACATCGCGTGGTCGCGCAGGGCGACCGGATCCGCGTCGACCGGGCCGTCCAGCATGCGGGCTAGCGCATCGGGGGTGAGGGTGTGCGGCAGGCGGCGTTGGCCTTTGGGCGGACGCAACCCGGAGCACGGGTTGGCCGCCACCCGTCCTTCCCGGCCCAGCCAGGTGTAGAAGCTGCGCCAGGCCGAGAGCATGCGCGCGAGGCTACTGGGGGCGTGACCGCGTGCATGCAACTGGGCGAGACAGCGGCGCAGGTCATGCGCCTGCAGCGCCTCGGGCGGACGCTCGCCGGCGTAGGCCGCAAGCCGGTCGAGGTCGCCGGCATACAGCGCGATCGTACGCGGGCTGTAATGGCGTGCGCGCAGATGGGTAAAGAAGGCCTCGCAGGCGGCCCGGAAGTTCACGGCATGAACCGGCTTATGGCGGCGGCGGCAAGATCCGCCAGCCAGGTGAGGTAGAGCGTGCCCATTTCGGGGTAGAAGCGGGCGGCATCCTCTGAGGCCAGCACCAGCACACCCGTGACCTCGGGTTCCCGCATCGGCGCGAGGGCGAATGAGCGCAGGTGGGGGCCGGCGTCGCCGAACCAGGCGCGCACCTCTTCTGGCGCCTCGGGGCCGCAACGAGGTGCGCTAAGGCCGGCGACCAACTGCATGAGGGCATCGCTCACCGCGGCGAACTCCACCCTGTCCGGTGTACCTTGACCTGTCCACAGCCGCAGGCAGGCGTGGGGGACGCTGAAGTCCTCGCGCAGGCTCAGGTAGAGGGCGGCCAACACCGCATCGAGGCTGCGGGCGCGCATCAGGCCCAGGGCGAGCTTGTGCAGCTTCTCGCTGATGGCGTCGTTCTCCTCGGCAAACTGGATGAATTCCTTAAGCTTCATCTCCAGGCTGCGCGCCCGGTCGCGCAACAGCATGACCTGGCGCTCGCCCAGGGAGATGGTCTGGCCGCTGTAGGGGTGGGGCACGCTCAGGATGTTGAGCAGTTCAGCGTGCCGGGTAAAAAAATCCGGATGGTCCTTGAGGTACTGGACCACCTGGTCTTGGTTGAGCATCATAGTTCGATTTCCCCTTGAAAGACGGTCACCGCCGGACCGGTCATGAATACGGGCGCTTCGCCGCCGTCCCAGGCGATGCTAAGGTCGCCGCCGCGGGTGGTGACGGTGACGGGCGTGTCCAGCAGCCCGCGCAGGATCCCGGCCACGGCCGCCGCGCATGCGCCGGTGCCGCAGGCCAGGGTCTCGCCGCTGCCGCGCTCGTACACCCTAAGCAGGATGTGGTGACGGTCGAGCACCTGCATAAAGCCGGCATTGACCCGTTCCGGGAAGCGCGGGTGGTATTCGATCAGCGGCCCTAGCTCCGCCACGGGGGCGCGGTGCACGTCCTCCACTAAGGTGACGGCATGCGGGTTGCCCATGGACAGGGCGGAGATGACAAGATGGGTGCCCTGCACGTCGAGGTCGTAGAGGAGGGAGCGCGCCGGGGCCTCGAAGGGGATCGCGTGCGGCTCGAAGCGCGGCGAACCCATATCGACGGTGACCTGGCCGTCCGCTTCCAGCCGCGGCTTGATAAGGCCGCTGGCGGTCTCCACCCGGATCTCGGTCTTGTCCGTCAGCCCCTGTTCGTGCACGAAACGCACGAAGCAGCGCGCCCCGTTTCCGCACTGACTCACCTCGCCGCCGTCGGCGTTGAAGATGCGATAGCGGAAGTCGGCATCACGCCGGGTTGGCGCCTCCACCAACAGGATCTGGTCGCAACCGATGCCGAAATGCCGGTCGGCGATGTGGCGCAGTTGCGCTGGGGTGAGCTTAACGCGCTGGCGGATGCCGTCGAAGACGACGAAGTCGTTGCCCAAGCCGTGCATCTTGGTGAATTTGAGCTTCATGCCGTCATCTTAAGAAACACGCCGGGCCGCCCCAAGTGTATCTTGCCCCCTTGGGGGGTGGGCCGGGCGCAGTCTGACCCCTGGTGCTCAGTTGCACATAGTCATGGCTCGGTCGGTCGGGCCTGGGCGAGAGGCCGACAACGGCGATGGTCTTCACCCGTGCGAGCAGGGCGCGAATTTCATCGGGCGAGGGGTTGGCGTGGGGCATGGGAGGACGAAAGTCAGATTGTCTTTATCCTACAACGAGCGCGGCGCGTGCACTCGCCCGGCCGCGAGTCGGCCGCAGGGGTTCGTGGTGAGGGTGTATGCC
>DAITOH010000200.1:0-2717 GCA_036834225.1 Thiobacillaceae bacterium
CTGAGGCTGCGGCGGGCGGCGAAACTCAGCCGATCGTGGCCTCGGCGGTTTCCTTAGCGCCCTGGTTGTCTTCCCAGCTTACCACCTTGTCGCCCTTCTTGGCGCCCTTGACCTTGAAGGCCAGATACGGGTTGCGGCTGATGCGGCCGCTCTACTGCGCATTAAGCACGGTCTTGCCATTATCGACTTGAGCGCATCAGCCAGGTTACGTGCTTTAAAGCTCGCCTGGTTCCAAGGCGCCGCATACACCGACGTGGGCTTAAGCAGCCCGGCGGCCATCGCCACCCCAACAGCACCGGCCGCACCGGTACCCTTGAGCACTTGTCTACGCTTGTGATTCATCGCTATCTCTTGTTAGAAGACCCACAGTCCCCGTATGGACGACCTCGCTAACTTGCTCTACCGTTGAGGGCCGCACAAGAGTGATGAGACTCCACGCCGGCGAAAGACATCGAACGTACTACTGACGACGGTATGTTTCGATCTTCAGTGCTCAGCGTCGTGCCGTCTCGCGCTGTTGTATCGCTTTGAGCTCACGCAGACGCGCTTCGGCGATGGACATCTTGTGGAAGTCACCGCTGCCGCTACGCACCGCCAGCTGCAGTTGCTCGATGGCGGCCCCGACCGCACCCTGGCGGACATGCGCTTCAGCCTGCGCCAGGTGCGCCTCCAGTCTCTGACCCAGATCCGCATGGGCCCGCGCCTTTAGGGCATACAGCGTAGCATCCTCCGGCCAGGTCAAGTGTTGCTCGTCGATGAAACGCAGTGCCTCTGCGGGCTGGTTCGCATTGAGCAAGGTACGGATGTAGGTGTAAGCGAGGGGACGGTGGGCGGAATACCGCTTAAGGGCGGTCTTGCCTCGGGCAATCGCACGGTCGATTTGCCCCAGGGCCTGCTCCACTTCCATCGCCACACTGGCCAGCATGGGCGATTGCACGCCCAAGGCATCCATGCGTTGTACGGCCTCACCGGCGCGCATCGGTTGGCCGGCGCGCAATGCCGCCAGGGCCAGCCCGTACCAGTTGGCGACATCGTCCGCATCGCGTCTCACCCGGGCCTCGAAATCCTGAAGGGCGCGCGCCGCTTCGCCCTCCTTAGCCCACACCCGTGCCCTGACCAGGCGGAATTCCAGGCTGTCCTGGTGCTGGCGATAGGGCAGGTCGGCGACGCGGTTCTGCATGTCCGCGATGCGTTGGAAGGTTAGCGGATGGGTGCGCAGATAGGCCGGTGCGCTGGTCTCCACCAGGCGACCCTGCGCCTGCAGGCGCTCGAAGAAGCTGACCATGCCATCGGGAGCGTAACCGGCCTGCACCAGGGTCTGCAGTCCCACCCGATCGGCCTCCCGCTCGTGGTCACGGCTGAAATCGAGCTGGTTTTGCACGTTCATCGCCCCCGCCAGTGTGACAGCGGCCTGGGAGACCTGGCTGTTGGAGCGTGCCGCGAGGATGGCGGCGGCCAGGGCGGCCAGCGAGGCCAGGCCCGAGGTCTTCTGGGCATCCACCATGCGCGCGATGTGATTCTGGGTCACATGGGCAATCTCGTGGGCCAGGACGGCAGCCAGCTCGGACTCATTGCGTGCTGCCGAGATCAGACCGGTATGGACACCGATGTAACCGCCGGGTAGTGCGAAGGCATTGATCGTCGCATCGCGCACCACGAAGAATTCGAAGTGACGATAAGGGCTCGGGCTGCTGGCGGCCAGTCGGTCGCCGACGGCATTGAGATAGTCGGTGATCTCGGCATCGTCCAGATAGTCCCTGCTGGCCCGGATCTGCTGCATGATCTCCCGCCCCAGCCGGGCCTCCTGGGCCTCGCTGAAAGAGGTGCGCGCCGACTCACCCAGGTCCGGCAGTTCGCTGGCCCGTATGGGAAAGGCGACGATCAGGGCGAGCGCAATGGCGTGGCGTAAACGCATGGAGATATGATAGCTCTACCCCCTTACGGTTCCTAACACTATGTCAGAGCTGACCCATTTCGATGACCAGGGCCGCGAAATCATGGTAGACGTGGGCGCGAAGGCCGAAAATCGTCGCGTCGCGGTGGCTTCGGGCGTAATCCGGATGTAGCCCCAACACTTGCCCGCATCCGCGCTGAAGATACCAAGAAAGGCAATGTCCTCAGCCTCGCCCGGCTCGCCGGCATCTTGGGCTCTAAGCGCACCGCGGACCTCATCCCACTGTGCCATCCCATCGTCCTGACCCGTGTCGGCGTAGACTTCGACATCGACCTGCCGGGCCATAGCATCGTCTGCACCGCCACGGCAGAGACGGTCGGCCGCACCGGTGTGGAAATGGAGGCCCCAATCGCGGTCAGCGTGGCGCTGATATGGGAGCCGCCTGCTCCGGCTGGCGCGGCTGGCTACCCTTCTACCCCCCTGCATCGAGTCTGCGAAGTGGGCACCTACCCCGCGAACGTGTGGGGCTTACACGAGATGCACGGCAATGTCTGGGAACTTACCTCCGATGACTGGCAGGGTCCGCTCGACCCGGAGAACAGCACCGCAGGCGATGTCGGCCGCTGGATCGTGACCAAGGGGGGATCCTGGTTCGAAGGGGTGCAGGGCGCCCGCTTCGCTGCACGCCGACCCAGGATTCGCAGCGAGATGGATACCAATCTGGGTCTATGTGTGGTACGCGAGACAGTCATAGAGTAGCTTGGGGCGCCGGCGTGTTTCTTGAGAGCCCCACGGGGCCCGGCTGGGCTAGCTGAGCGTGGCC
>DAITOH010000201.1:0-2716 GCA_036834225.1 Thiobacillaceae bacterium
TTGAGCGACTCGTCCAGGGTCTTGATGATGGGCTTGGTCAGGTACTGCCACACCGTCTGGTTGCCAGTCCTGATCTCGACGGTAGCGGTCATGCCGGGCTGGATGTCGATGTTGCCACGGCGGCCGTGCGGCTGGCGGTCGGTGATTCGGATGTGCACGCGGTAGTAGGGGGTCATCCCCTCGCGGGTCTCCTCGTTCAGGGTGTCCGGGCTGATATAACTTACTGACCCCTGCAAAGTCCCATAGATGGAGTAATCGTAGGCATCCATTTTGACGGCCACGGGTAGGCCGGGCTTGATGAAGGCGATGTCGGCCGGGTTGATCTTGGCCTCGATGATGAGGTCTTCCTCGACAGGCACGATCTGCAGGATCTCGTCGCCCGGCCGGGCCACCGCGCCCTGGGTGGTCAGGCGGACATTGCGCACGATGCCATCCATGGGCGCACGCACCTCGGTATGTTCCAACTGTTCGCGGCGTTGGGCGAGAATTTGTTGCGCCGCCTCCAAATCCTCCTGAGCCTTGGCCAGTTCGGCCTGTGCATCCTGGAAATACTTGTTGCGACGATTGGTGATCTGGCCCTGCAGGTCGGCGACTTGGCGCTGCAATTTGAGCACCTCGGCGCGGCTGACGTCACCGCTTTGCAAGAGCGGCAGGTTCAGTTCCAATTCGGATTTCACCAGGGCCAGCGACTGTTCCAGGGCCGAGATCTCCTCGGTTATGGCCGCCTGGCGTCGTTTGAACAGGGCCAGTTGATTGGCCTTGATTTCGGGGAAGCCGGCCAGACCGCTGAAATCGGGGCTGCCGCCATAGACCTCGGCCGACAGCCGGGCAACCTGGGCCCGCAGGGCGGCGACCTTACTGGCCGCCTCCTGATAGGCGGCTAGGGCACGTTCCTGCTCGAAGCGGAACAGGAGGTCGCCTCGCCGCACGCGGTCGCCCTCGCGCACCCGCATCTCCTTAATCACCCCGCCGTCAGGCGCCTGGATCACCTGGTTGCGGCTGCTGACGATGACTTGACCGCTAGCACGGGTGACCTTGTCGAGCTGGGCCCAATGGGCCCAGACGACGAATACGATCACCGTAATCAAGCTACTCCACAGCAGCCAATGGCTACTGCGGGCCACGGCTGGCTTAAACCTGCTCATGACCTCACCACCTTCGGCGCGTTCATGGCGCGTTGGCCGGAGAGCCTTGCCATGACCTCGTCGCGGGGACCGTCCATGACCACCTGCCCCCCCTGGATCACGATCAAGCGGGTAAATAGGGGCAGCAAGGCCGTCTTGTGCGTTGCGACCAAGGCACTATCCCCACTACACCAGGTATCCTTGAGCAAGCCCACGATACGCGCCTCGCTGTCTGCATCCATCGAGCCGGTCGGCTCATCCAGCAGCCAAAGCTTGGGCCTTGCCAACAGCAAGCGGGTCAGCGCGATCAATTGCTTCTGGCCACCGGAGACACCGCGCCCACCTTCTGTGATCTCCAGGCCCAGGCCCTTGGGTTGACCGCTGATGAGTTCGATGAGCCCCGTGCGCCGCGCTGCATTGAGGATGGCCTCGTCCCCGGGGTCTGCGAGCCCAAGCAGCAGGTTCTCGCGCAAGGTGCCAGAGAACAGGCGAACATCTTGAGGAAGATAGCCGATGCACTCACGAACGACAACCGCTGAGAGCAGCGTCATGTCGATGCCGGACAGAAACACCTTGCCCTCATTGGGACGATAGAGGCCGGAGGCCAGTTTAAGGAGGGTGCTCTTGCCTGAACCGACCGGGCCGATTAGCCCGACACGTTCACCCGGCTTAATCTCCAATCGCTCGATCGCCACGGCCGCACGATGCGCTTGGCCATAGACGAAACGCACGCGTTCTAAGCGAAGGAAGGGCTCCACCGCTTGGGGCGCGAGGGCATGGGCGGCCTCGTCCTCCTCGCTAGGCAGGGCGAGGATCTTGTCAAGCCCCTCCAAGGCCGCACGGGCATGCGCCCACTGCACCATGAGTGCGGGCAGCTGCACGATGGGCAGCATGGCCCGGTTGGCGATGATGGAACAAGCCAGTAGCCCCCCCATGGTCAGCTGGTTCTCGGTGACCATCCAGGCACCTACCGCAATGATGGCGACATATCCGCCTTGCTGCAGGGCTACTGTGATGTTTTGCGCCAAGGCGGTGTTGGCCCGTATCCTGTCGTCGGCCTCGGCCGCCTTGCTCACCAGCCGGTTCCAGCGCCCCTGCATGCGCCATTCCGCGCTGTTGGCCTTGAGGGATTCGGCCCCGTCCACCGCCTCGACCAAAAGGCCAGCCTTACGGTTGCTGTGAGCAACAGTATCCCGCGTGTGGCGCTGGATGCTGCTTCGGAACATGAGTCCGATCACCAGGACGATCGGCAGTGCGACCAGCGGCACCACGGCCACCCAACCGCCCAGCATGTAGATCACGGCGATGAACAGGATGGCGAAGGGCACATCGGCCAGCACGAACAGGGAGGTAGAGGTCAGAACGTTGCGCACCATCTCGAAGCCCTTGACCTGCGAGGCGAGCGTACCCACGGCGGGCGGCCTTGCCTCCATGCGGATCGAGAGCATGCGCTGGAAGAACCTGGCCGAGAGCTCCTGATCGATGACGGTGGCCGTGCGGTCCACCATGTGGCTGCGAACCTGCTTGAGCAACATTTCAAGGGCGATGGCAAGACCGACCCCCACGGTCAGCATGGCCAGGGTCTGGAAACC
>DAITOH010000202.1:0-2711 GCA_036834225.1 Thiobacillaceae bacterium
TATACCTTGAAATGATCCCCAGTCGCCCCACCTTTGCTGCAAGCCAAAACCCTACAAGGATCACGACCATGCGTTTCGACAAACTCACCACACCGTTCCAGGCCGCCATTCAGGAGGCGCAAAGCCTGGCGGTGGGCAACGACAACCCCTATATCGAGCCGCTGCACGTCCTGGCGGCCCTCATCAACCAGGAAGACGGTTCTGCCAAGGCCCTGCTGGCACGCGCCGGCGTGCGTGTACCCGCCCTGGTGGCCGGCATCCAACAGGCCCTGGACCGTCTGCCCAAGGTCGAGGGCACCGGGGGCGAGGTGAACATCTCGCGCGAGCTCAACAACCTGTTCAACCTCACCGATAAGCTAGCGCGGAAGCGGGGCGATGCCTACATCGCCAGCGAGCTCTTCCTGCTCGCCGCGCTCGAGGACAAGGGCGACGCCGGCCGGCTGCTCAGGGAGCACGGCGCCACGGTGCAGAACCTCTCCGCCGCCATCGACGCCATGCGCGGCGGCGCCAAAGTGGACTCCCAAGAGGCCGAAGGCCAGCGCCAGGCCCTGGCGAAATACACCCTGGACCTCACCGAACGCGCCCGCCAGGGTAAGCTCGATCCGGTGATCGGCCGCGACGACGAGATCCGCCGCGTGGTGCAGATTCTGCAACGCCGCACGAAGAATAACCCGGTACTGATCGGCGAGCCGGGCGTGGGCAAGACCGCCATCGTCGAGGGCTTAGCGAGCCGCATCGTCAACGGCGAGGTGCCGGAGACGCTAAAGAACAAGCGCGTGCTGGTGCTAGATATGGCCGGACTCCTAGCCGGGGCCAAGTACCGCGGCGAGTTCGAGGAGCGCCTGAAGGCGGTGTTGAAGGAGGTGGCCCGGGACGAGGGTCGCATCATCCTGTTCATCGACGAGCTGCACACCATGGTCGGCGCCGGCAAGGCCGAGGGAGCTATCGACGCCGGCAACATGTTGAAACCTGCGCTTGCTCGCGGCGAGCTGCACTGCATCGGCGCCACCACGCTCGACGAGTACCGCAAATACATCGAGAAGGACGCCGCGCTGGAGCGGCGCTTCCAGAAGGTGCTGGTGGACGAACCCAGCGTCGAGGACACCATCGCCATCCTGCGCGGACTGCAGGAACGCTACGAGCTGCATCACGGTGTGGAGATCACCGACCCGGCCATCGTCGCCGCGGCCGAGCTCTCGCACCGCTACATCACCGATCGCTTCCTGCCCGACAAGGCCATCGATCTCATCGACGAGGCGGCCGCGCGCATCAAGATGGAGATCGATTCCAAGCCCGAGGAGATGGACCGCTTAGACCGCAAGCTGATCCAGCTTAAGATCGAGCGCGAGGCGGTAAAAAGGGAGAAGGACGAGGCGAGCCAGAAGCGCCTTGCCCTGCTGGAGGAAGAGATCCAGAAGCTGTCGAAGGAGTATTCCGAGCTGGAGGAGATCTGGAAGGCGGAGAAGGCCGTGGTCCAGGGCGCCCAGCACATCAAGGAGGAGATCGACCAGCTCAAGGCCCAGATGGCCGATCTGCAGCGCAAGGGCCTATTCGACAAAGTGGCCGAGATCCAGTATGGCCGGCTACCCGCGCTGGAGGCTCAGCTTAGGCAGGCGGAGGCGGCCGGTGAAGGAAAGCGCCAGTTCAAGCTGCTCAGGAGGGAAGTGGGCGCCGAGGAGATCGCCGAGGTGGTCTCACGCGCCACCGGCATCCCCGTCTCCAAGCTCATGCAGGGCGAGCGCGATAAGCTCCTGCAGATGGAGGAGCACATCCACCGCCGCGTGGTCGGTCAGAACGAGGCGGTGCGTGTGGTGGCCGACGCCATCCGCCGCTCGCGCGCGGGACTGTCCGACCCCAACCGGCCCTATGGCTCATTCCTCTTCCTGGGCCCGACCGGTGTCGGCAAGACCGAGTTGTGCAAGGCCTTAGCCGAGTTCCTGTTCGATTCCGAGGAGCACATGGTGCGCCTGGACATGAGCGAGTTCATGGAGAAGCACTCGGTGGCCCGACTCATCGGCGCGCCGCCGGGCTATGTCGGCTATGAGGAGGGGGGCTATCTCACCGAGGCGGTGCGGCGCAAGCCCTACAGCGTGATCCTCATGGACGAGGTGGAGAAGGCGCACCCGGACGTGTTCAACGTGCTGCTGCAGGTGCTCGACGACGGACGGCTGACCGACGGTCAGGGCCGCACGGTGGATTTCCGGAATACCGTCATCGTCATGACCAGCAACCTGGGCAGCCAGATGATCCAGGCCATGGCCGGCGACGACTACCAGGTGATCAAGCTCGCCGTGATGGCCGAGGTGAAGAACTACTTCCGGCCCGAATTCATCAACCGCATCGACGAGGCGGTGGTGTTCCACGCCCTGGACGAGCGCCACATCGCCGAGATCGCCCGTATCCAGTTGAAGCGGCTTGAAGGGCGCTTAGCGCAGATGGAGATGAAGCTGGAGGTCAGCGAGGCCGCTATCGCCGAGCTGGCCAAGGCCGGCTTCGATCCGATCTACGGGGCCCGCCCGCTCAAGCGCGCCATCCAGAGCGAGATCGAGAACCCGCTGGCGAAGGAGATCCTCTCTGGCCGCTTCGGCCCCAAGGATGTCATCCGCGTGGATGTGGAGGGCGGGCGCTTCATGTTCGAGAACGTGATCGAGGCGGAGGCGGTGTGAGTCGGTTACCGCGTAAGTCACGCAGCCGACTCACGACGCGCCCCT
>DAITOH010000203.1:0-2670 GCA_036834225.1 Thiobacillaceae bacterium
GGGGCTGCGCGTAGGGGCTGGGACTGGACACGGCAACCGCCCGGTTCGCCCGCATGCGGTCGGCCATGTCGTAGGTATACAACGCCGCCTGGGTACGCAGCAGGGCGCTATGCCCGTTTTGCAACGCCGCGCGCTGCAGCCCGGCGGCGCCGAGTATGCCCAGGGAGAGGATCACGAGGGTGACCAGCACCTCCAGCAGGCTGAAGCCCGACTGTTCACACGTTGCTGCCATGGTCGTTCCCCCGTTCAGCTGCAAGTGGTTGCGTTCTCGACACGCGCACGTCCGGTGCCGATGACCACGATCCGGCGGGTGTCCGTCGGGACCTCAACGTGACAGATGAAGAAGCTTCCTCCAACCGTGTTGGTGATGCGACCGTCAGGTTGGTAGGTGATGCGATCCTGGAAATTGTTATTGGCATTGACCGTAACTCCTGCCGGCAGGGCCTGATGGACACGCAGGATCTCCTCTCCGGGATCCACAGCGTTGTTATTGTTAGGATTGGTGAAGACGATCCAGCCTGACTGCCATGGTTGAGCAGTCGTACAGTTGGTGCCCGTGTGGCTGCGGCAGACAGATACCATGACCCCCCTGCGTATGGCCTCGCTACGGGCATAGTTGAGCGTAACCACCAGGTCGCTCACTGCGCTGTCCACCCTGTTGCGCCGGAAAAAGTCCTGAAAACCCGGCACCGCGACGGCCATGAGGATGGCGGCGATGCTGATGGTGACCAGCAGCTCGATGAGGGTGACGCCGGTTTGTCGTCTGAGGGTCATGGACGTTGGGGTTTTCCCTGATTGCGATCTTTACGTTCACAGTCTATGCAACCCCGTGTGGCGCCGCAGGGGGTAGTGACGAATGGTCGTATTGCTAGAATGACCGGCATGCCCACAGCGCCCATGACCCCAGATGTCCTCATCCTCGGCGCCGGGGTGAGCGGGCTCGCCACCGCCTGGACCCTGGCCGCGCGGGGCCTTAAGGTCTGCGTACTGGACCGGGGGCCGGCCGCACGGGAGTCGACCTGGGCGGGGGCCGGCATCCTGTCGCTGCTGCTGCCCTGGCACTACCCCGCGCCCATCGACGCCCTGGCCGAGCGGGGCCGCCGGCTTTGGCCGAAGTGGCTCGAACGTCTGCAGGCCCTGACCGGACTGGACGCGGAATATCTCATCAGCGGCATGCTAGTGGCGGATGCCGGCGAGCTGGCAGCGGCCCGCACCTGGGGCGAGGGTCGCGGCTGGCAAGTGGAGGCGCCACCGCCCGAGTTCGCGCATACCCCCCCGCTGGCCGAAGGCGGGGTCTGGCTGCCGGAGGTGGCCCAGGTGCGCAACCCGCGTCTTGCCCGGCTACTGGAATCGGCCGCATGCGCGCTCGGTGTACGGGTCCTGCCGCATACGGCGGTGACGGGGCTCGAGCTGAAGCAGGGCAAGCTGACGGGGGTTAAGACCGCGGGTGGTCGCATCGCCTGCGGCCTGGCGGTGATCTGCGCCGGGGCCTGGAGTCAGGGCCTGCTAGGCACGCTTAAGCGGGGTGTGGACATCCGCCCGGTGCGCGGCCAGATCCTGCTGCTCAAAGGTCGGCCGGGCCTGCTAGCGAGCATCGTCTACCGCGGCGGCCGCTATCTGGTGCCTAGGGCGGACGGCCACGTGTTGGTCGGCAGCACCCTGGAGGAGGCGGGTTTTGACAAGTCCGTCACCGCCGAGGCCGGCGAGGCCCTGCTGGCCTTTGCCTTAGAGACCTGTCCCGACTTGCGGCAGGCGACCGTGGAGCGGCAATGGGCCGGACTGCGTCCCGGCTCGCCGGGCGGCCTACCGACCATAGCCAGACACCCCGAGGTGGAGAATCTGTACCTCAACGCCGGCCATTTCCGTTACGGGGTGACCATGGCGCCGGCGGCGGCGGAACTGATGGCCACCCTGATCCTGGGCGGCACGGCCGCGCTCGACCCGGCGCCCTATGCCTGGCCGGAAGGGTGAAGCGGGGCATAGGCCCGTAGGGGCTAGCTTCAGCCCGACATCCAACCCGTCGGACTGAAGTCCGACCTACTACCCTTTGATCTTATCAGGGGCCGACATCCCAACAGACCATACACGTGTTGCGGTGTGTTACCAGATGGCCAAGCTGCACGAGCGCCCTGTCATCTGCCCGCAACAGGAATTAGACGTAGTTTAAATTCATGCCTAGAATAAAGGCAACACTGCAGAATATTCCATTGTATGCATCCGTCCACCCCCCTGACCCGAGAAGAGGCCGCCGACCTGCTGCGCCGGCACGGCATCACCCCAACGCACCAGCGGTTGGAGATCGCGCACGCCCTGTTTTCGCGCCGTCAGCACCTGTCGGCCGACCAGATCCTGGCCGTGGTCAACCTGCGTCACAGCGAGACCTCCAAGGCCACGGTCTACAACACGCTCAAGCTGTTCTTGGAAAAGGGCCTGATCCGGGAGGTGATCGTGGACCCGGCCAAGGTGTTCTACGACCCCAACACCGAGCCGCATCACCACTTCTACAATCTGGTGACCGGTGAGCTGATCGACATCGATGCCGAAGACATGCAGGTCACCGGTCTGCCGTCGGCGCCTGCCGGCATGGTGGCCGAGCGTGTGGACGTCATCATCCGCATCCGGCCCGAAGAGACGGCCGCAGCGCGTCCGTCCTGAGCCTGTCGACCCACG
>DAITOH010000204.1:0-2659 GCA_036834225.1 Thiobacillaceae bacterium
CCTAGATCAGCCTGTTTAGCGTCATATTGGGCAATTTGTCCTGGTGGCCGTGAATCCATGAGCAAAAAGCCCCGCATCGCGGGGCTTTTCGTTTTTGTGGCGCATAGTCAGTCAGCGGGCTGCTAGAGCCTGGGCTGCCCCCAAGGTGTCCCTCATTTTCTGCAGGGCCTTGGCCTCGATCTGGCGCACGCGCTCGGCAGAGATGCCGTAGACCGCCGCGAGTTCGTGCAAAGTAGCGGGGTTCTCCTCATTTAGCCAGCGCGCTTCAATGATGTGCCGGCTGCGGGGGTCCAGACTGTCTAAGGCACGGCTTAAGCCCTCGGTGGCGAGTTTTTCTCGTTCCGCCACTTCAATGTGCTGGGTAGGGTCGGTGTTGGGGGCGGCCAGATAGGCGATGGGCGTGAAGGCATGGTCATCGTCGTCTGCGCCCGGTTCCAACGCGACATCCTGACCGTAGAGCCGGGTTTCCATTTCCCGCACGTCTTCCCGGTTGACCTTGAGGGTGTTGGCCATTTCCTCCACCTCGCGGCTGGTGAGCGCACCGTCACCCTGCTTTAAGTTGCGCAGGTTGAAGAACAGCTTGCGCTGGGCCTTGGTCGTGGCCACCTTGACCAGACGCCAGTTCCTGAGGATGTATTCGTGGATCTCGGCCTTGATCCAGTGCACGGCGAAAGAAACCAAGCGCACGCCCCGATCCGGATCGAAACGCTTGACCGCCTTCATCAGACCGACGTTGCCCTCCTGGATGAGGTCGGCGTGAGGCAGTCCGTAGCCCAGGTAGCCGCGGGCGATGGAGACCACCAGCCTAAGGTGCGAGAGCACCAACCGACGCGCGGCTTCCAGATCGTTGGCCTCGCGGAAGCGTCTGGCTAGCCTCTGTTCTTCTTCGACACTCAGGATGGGAAAGCGATTTACGGCCTGGATATAGCTCTCCAGACTGCCCAGCGAGGCGGGGACGGGGTAGTCAAAGGCTGCAGTATTCATCGGCTCCCTCCGTAGTCTGCCCTAGTTTAGCACTCACCGATTGAGAGTGCTAACAATGGAAAGTTCCGGGCCGATGCCGGGATGTGCCTGACATCCAGTTGCACGCGTCGCCCTATAAAGCCACGGGTGTGGCCATGCGTGATGCCAAGTCACGGGATATCGAGGCTGCGCAGCGTGTGGCCCACGGCGAAATACGCCCCCAGCAATCCCAGCAGGGTCGATGTGGCCAGCAGTATCCCGCTTTCCTGCCAGGTGAGTCCGGCGATGACGAAAGTAGTGCCGTAGCTGGCGGCCAGCTGGCTGACGCTGTCCTGCATCAACAAGGCGGCGATGGCGATGAGCAGCCAGGCGGCGAGACCGCCGGCCAGTCCCTGGATGGCGCCGAAATAGAGGAAGCTGCGGCGGATGAAGCGGTCGGTGGCGCCGATCAGGCGGGCTACTTCGATCTCGTCGCGTTGCGCGTAGATCTGCAGCCGGATGGTGTTGCCGGTGATGGCGGCGAGGGCAAGGCCCAGCAGCACGGCGAGCATGAGCACGACGTCGCGGCCCAGGCCCAGCAGGGCCGATAGGCGACGTGCCCACTCGGCATCCAGGTTGACCCGGTCCACCTGCGGCAGCTTGGCGAGTTCGGAGGCCAGCGCCTCCAGTTCGGCGGCCCCCTGTTTACGTGGGCTCACCAGCAGGGTATGCGGCAGCGGGTTGCTGGGAAGCCCGGCAGCGATGGCGCCCAGGCCGCTTTGCTCCAATTGCCGCAGTCCCTCCTCCCGGTCTATGAAACGCACGGCGCCGATGTCCGGGCGCCTTTGCAGGGTGTGCAACAGGATACGGGCCTGTTCGGGGCTGGTATCGAGCTTGAGGAACAGGCTGATCTCGGCTTCGGTATTGACCACACCGGAAACCTTCTGGAGATTGACGAGCACAAGATAAAGCCCGGTCGGCAAGCTCAGTGCGACGCCGATGACCAGGACGGTGAACAGAGAGGCCAGGGGTGTGCTGGACAGCCGCTCGAAGGCCGTGCGCAGGCTGTGCAGGTTGTGGATAAGCCAGGCCTTCATGGCGCTGCAACGACGCGGCCCTGGGCCAGGGTTACGGTGCGGCCGCCGTAGCGGCGGATGAGGTCCAGGTTGTGGGTGGAGATGACCAGGGTGACCCCGACCTGATTGAAGGCGCGGAACATGTCCATGATGTCGGCGGCGTAGGCGTCGTCGAGGTTGGCCGTGGGTTCGTCGGCCAGCACAATGGCCGGACGGCTGACGATGGCGCGGGCGATGCACAGTCGCTGTTGCTCGCCGCCCGAGAGGGTGATGGGACGCGCCTTTTCCCGTTTAAGCAGGCCGACCTTGTCTAAGGCCGCGCGCACCCGTTTGGCCGCATCGCGGCCGGTGAGGCCCTGGATGTGCAGGGGCAGCAGCACGTTGTCGAACACGGAGCGGTCGTAGAGCAGCTTGCGATCCTGGAAGATGAGGCCGATGTTGCGCCTGAAATAGGGCATGGCCGCACGCTTAAGCCGGCTGATGTTCTGGCCGTTGACGATGATCTGGCCGCTGGTGGGGCGTTCGATGGCGGCGGTGAGCTTAAGCAGGGTGCTCTTGCCGGCGCCGGAGTGGCCGGTTAAGAAGACCATCTCGCCTTGCGCGATCTTGAGGCTCACCTCGGTGAGGGCCTCGTGGCCGCC
>DAITOH010000205.1:0-2655 GCA_036834225.1 Thiobacillaceae bacterium
TTCTGCGTGTGCAGGCGGTTTTCTGCCTCGTCCCAGACGACGCTCTGGGGGCCATCGATGACCTCGGCGGTCACCTCCTCGCCCCGGTGGGCGGGCAAACAATGCATGAACACCGCTTCCGGCTTGGCCATGCGCATCATTTCGGCGTCGACCTGCCAATCGGCGAAGGCCTTCATCCGCTCCTCATGCTCCGCCTCGAAACCCATGCTGGTCCAGACGTCGGTGGTCACCAGATCCGCATCCCGGCAGGCATCCATGGGGTCGGCGAATTGCTCGTAGTGATCGGTCCCGTACAGCCCGGCTCGTTCAGGCTCCACCTCGTAACCCGGTGGGGTAGAGACATGCACGTTGAAGTCGAACACCTCCGCTGCCTGCAGCCAGGTGTTGCAGACATTGTTGGAGTCCCCAACCCAGGCGACGGTCTTGCCCTGGATGGGGCCACGCAGTTCGATGAAGGTGTAGATATCGGCCAGGACCTGGCAGGGGTGGTACTCGTTGGTCAGACCGTTGATGACCGGCACCCGGGAATGACTGGCGAAGCGCTCGACGATCTCCTGCTCGAAGGTGCGAATCATGACGATGTCCACCATGCGCGAGATCACCTCGGCGGCATCTTCGACGGGTTCCCCACGACCCAGCTGAGTGTCGCGGGTGTTGAGATAGATGGCTGTCCCCCCCAGCTGGTGCATGCCCGCCTCGAAGCTGAGCCGGGTGCGGGTGGAATTCTTCTCGAAGATCATGGCCAGTGTCCGATCCACCAGAGGGCGGTAGGGCTGGTAGCGCTTGAACCTCGACTTGATGATGCGGGTGCGATCGAACAGGTATTCGTACTCGTCCCGTTGCAGATCTTTGAATTGCAGGAAATGCCGCACGGTCATGGCCGCAATCAGGCTTGATGCGCCCTAATCAGATCGGCCAGCCGACTGGTCAACAGCGTCGCCTCGTCCTGTCCAATGATCAAGGGCGGGAGTAGACGCACAACACTCTCCGCGGTCACGTTGATCAGCAGCCGCTGTGCCAGGGCCTGCTGGACCAGGCCGCCACAAGGCCGATCCAATTCGATGCCGATCATCAGCCCCTGTCCTCTGATGTCGCGGATGCCGGTGACGTCACGCAGGCGCTCGGCCAGATCCCGACGGATGTAGGCCCCCATACTAGCCGCATTGTCCAGCAAACCCTCCTGGTCGATGACCTGCAGGGTGGTTAGGGCCGCAGTGCAGGCCAGGGGATTGCCTCCGAAGGTAGAGCCGTGCTTGCCCGGGGTATAGACCTGAGCCGCGATGCCACGGGCCAGGCAGGCCCCAATGGGCACGCCGGAGCCCAGTCCCTTGGCGAGGGTCACGACGTCGGGCAGGACATCCGAGTGCTGGAATGCAAACCACTTGCCGGTGCGGCCGATACCGCTTTGCACCTCGTCCAACATCAGCAGCCAACCCTTGCCGTCGCAGATCTGGCGCAGCTTGGACAGGTAATCGGCCTCGGGTACGTTCACCCCGCCCTCACCCTGGTAGGGTTCGACCAGCACGGCGACGATATTATTATTGCGTTGCTCGGCCAGCCGGGCCACCGCCTCAGCATCGCCGAAGGGGACGCGAACGAAGCCGGTTACCAGGGGCTCGAAGCCGGCCTGCACCTTTCGGCTGCCGGTCGCAGACAGCGTGGCCAACGTACGACCGTGGAAACTCCGCTCCATCACCACGATGGCGGGGTTTTCGATCCCCTGCTGGTGACCGTACAGCCGGGCCAGTTTGATGGCGGCCTCGTTAGCCTCGGCGCCGGAGTTGCAGAAGAAGGCGCGCTCAAGACCGGACAAGGTGCAAAGGCTTTCGGCCAGCCGCTCTTGCTCGGGGATGCGGTAGAGGTTGGAGATGTGGATTAAGCGTCCGGCCTGCTCGCACAGGGCCCGGGCAAGTACGGGGTGTGCATGGCCCAGACCGTTCACCGCCACCCCGGCTATGGCATCGAGGTAACGATTGCCGTCGGCATCATAGAGCCAGACCCCTTCGCCGCGCACGAAGGCAACCTCCTGCCGGGCGTAGGTCTGCATCAGGTAATCCGTCATCTTCCACTACCGCCGAATGAACCCCGGATCGTCCATCGTGTTGCAGGTCGGGCTTAAACCGAGTTGTCAGCCTGAAGGCCGACGAGCAACCCCTCGATCTGTCTTCGTCTCGAGCCGATGTCGCAATGGACCATCCGGGATAAATACTCACGGCGGCTTGCGCCGCCGTAGGAGAAAGTCTGAACTATACCCTCAACCAGTCCGCAGAAAAACCCGTGCCGATTACAGTCAAGTCTGAGGCCGGACTGACGACCCCGATGAGAAGTCCACAAAAGATGTGGATAACTTTGTGCACAACTCGCACCCAAGATCGCCAACCCCCCGTATCTAAACCACAAAGCCAGCGTCGGCTATTTTTTAGGCGGACTCATAAGCAATTAAAAATCATAAGGTTGTGAAAATTTCTCGCATCGTCAGGTAGTTAGCCGCGGGATTTGATGAAGCGCTGATGACTGTGGATATAACTTCTGCTTGACAAGCCTTAAAGCCCGGAAAATCCGGCCATCCTAAGGGTATCCCTTGATGTCAGCTGGCGCTGCGGCTTGCCAGCATCTTGGCCAGGTCAGGGCAAGGGCCGCCCAATCTCGCGTCGA
>DAITOH010000206.1:0-2654 GCA_036834225.1 Thiobacillaceae bacterium
CGCGCGCCCGATGCGGTGCATCGGGGCCGTGTAGTGGCAAAAAGTGACGCATGGGCTCGTCTTGGGAACGACATTTGCTCAAAATGTGTGCAGCTACGCGTAGTCATCGATCCCCGAGGCATTCCTGTCTGCAAGATCGCCGGCCGCACAAGGGTTCCCTAATGGACAATCTGGGTTGAACTATTTTTTCGCCAAGAGCTTAAGCGCCTGCCGGATGGCCTCCTCCAGGGCCAGGCCTTCCGGCAGTTGTTTGACGACCGGCGCGGCCTCTTTGTCGGAGTAGCCGAGGGCGAGCAGGGCGTGTAGCGCATCGGCCTGGACGCCGGCGGGGGTGGCGGTGGCGCCGGGTCCGGCGGGCAGGGCGTCGGCCAGTTTGCCCTTGAGCTCCAGCAGCAGGCGCTCGGCGGTCTTACGGCCCACACCGGGGATGCGGGTGAGCCGCCCGGCCTCCTGCAGGGTGACCGCCTGCGCCAGTTCATCCACGCTTAAGCCGGAGAGGACGGCTAAGGCGAGCTTGGGGCCGACGCCGGTGATGCGGATGAGAAGCCGAAAGACCTCCCGCTCCTTGGCGGTCAGGAAGCCGAAGAGCTGCTGGGCGTCCTCACGCACCGACAAGTGGGTGTGGAGGCTCACCTTTTCACCCACCGGCGGCAGGTTGCAGAAGGTGCTCATGGGCACGTCGAGCTCGTAGCCGACGCCGTGCGCGTCCACCAGGACCTGGGGCGGGTGTTTTTCCAGCAGGATGCCGGTGAGCCGTCCGATCATACGCCACCTCCCTGCAGCAGGGGCGGGCCGATCAACATGGCGGCTAGGATCAGGGCACGCAAGTGGGCGGCGGTGATGCTACCGCGGGTGGCCGGGCGCAGACGCTCTGGCCTAGCGGCATGGGCGCGCAGCGCGACCGCCGCGTGCGCCGCCGGCAACATGCCCAGCAGGCCGACCAGCGCCCAGGCGCTCAACCAGCCCGTGGATGCGCGCAGAAGCGGGTTGGCCAGGCGTACCGGGCTGGGCTCGGCCGGGGCGGTGGGGGTCATAGCAGCCGCCCGCCGCGCATGCGTCGGCCCGCGGTGGCGAGCCCCCCGAGGCCCAGGCCGCCGTGGGCGTGGCAAATGGCGCAGGCCAGGGCGTCGGCGGCGTCGGCCTTGGGCTCGCCGGCCAATTGCAGCAGGCGCCGAACCATGTGCATGACCTGCTGCTTGTCGGCGTGCCCGTTGCCCACCACCGCCTGCTTGACCTGCAGCGCCGTATACTCGAACACGCGCTGACCGGCATGGGTGAGCGCCGCAATCGCCGCGCCGCGCGCCTGACCGAGCAGCAGGGTGGACTGCGGGTTGACGTTGACGAACACCTTTTCCACCGCCGCCGCCTCGGGGGCGTAGGTGGTGACGATCTCCTGGATGCCGGCGAACAGGATGCGGATGCGCTCGGGCAGTTCCCCCTCGCCGGTGCGCACTACCCCGCTGGCCACGTACCTAAGCGCCTGCCCCTGCTTGTCGATGACGCCGTAGCCGGTCACCCGTAGGCCCGGATCGAGGCCGAGGATGCGCATCGACCTTCAGTCGACCGGCAGGATGGCCGCCGTGTAGACCGCCTGCACGTCGTCCAGGTTGTCCAGCATGTCCAGCATCTTCTGGAGCCGGACCGCATCGTCGCCGGTGACTTCGGTCTCGTTTAAGGCTTTCATCACCGTCTCGGCGAACTCGACCTTGAATCCGGCCTTTTCCAGGGCCTCCTTGACTGTAGTGAGGTCGTTATAGGGGGCGGTGATGACCTCGATAGAACCGTCTTCGTTGGTGATGACGTCCTCGGCCCCGGCCTCGAGGGCGACCTCCATCACCTGGTTCTCGTTCGGGCCCGGCGCCAGGATGATCTGACCGCAGTGCTTAAACAGGAAGGCCACCGAGCCGTCGGTGCCCAGATTGCCGCCATGCTTGGAGAAGGCGTGACGCACGTCGGCGACGGTGCGGGTCTTGTTGTCGGTCAGGCAGTCGACGATGACCGGGACCCCGCCGGGGCCGTAGCCCTCGTAGCGCACCTCCTCGTAGCTCACGCCCTTGAGCTCACCGGTGCCCTTCTTCACCGCCCGGTCGATATTGTCGTTGGGCATGTTCTCGGCCTTGGCCTTGTCGATGGCCAGTCTAAGGCGCGGGTTGAAGCTGGGGTCACCGCCGCCCATCTTGGCCGCCACGGTGATCTCCTTGGCCAGGCGCGAGAAGATCTTGCCCCGCTTTTCGTCCTGGCGGCCCTTGCGGTATTGGATATTTGCCCACTTGGAATGTCCGGCCATCGGTGCCTCTTGCAATTGTTCGGAATGGTGGGCGATTTTATCAGGCCTGGCCGTCGCGGCCTCGCTAACATTCGCCGATCTGAACAACCCGGGCTCCCTAGCGAGCCGGTGCCGGCCGCAGGTCGACGATGCAGCTTAGTCCTTGAAGGCCTCGACCGAGATGCGGATGAAGATGTCATCCCCCACGGCGGGCAGGAACTTGGTCATGCCGAACTCGGAGCGCTTGATGCGGGTGGTGAGGTCGGCGCCGCACACCTCCTTCTTGTTGATGGGGTGCACGCCGCAGTGGAAGTGGTTGACGGCGAGCTTGACCGGCTTTTCCACACCCAAGAGCGTCAGCGTGCCGTGCACCTCGGACGGCTTGCCC
>DAITOH010000207.1:0-2616 GCA_036834225.1 Thiobacillaceae bacterium
CGGTGTTCATCCCCACCGCCCTAAGCCCCGTGAACGGCTTCCTATGTGCGGCATAAGGAGACCATCAAGCTGGACGTCCCCGTGGACACGGCGCTGAAGTACATCGTCTCCATGGGGGTAGTCGCACCCACCCCGCGCGTGGTGGCCAACCATTATCCTGGCGATTGACTGCAACGACTTAGGACTTACTTGACATGCGTACCCACTACTGCGGCGCCGTGACGGCCGCCGACATCGGCACCGTCGTCACCCTGTGCGGCTGGGCCCATCGCCGGCGCGACCACGGCGGGGTGATTTTCATCGACCTCAGGGACCGCGAGGGCATGGTGCAGGTGGTGATCGACCCGGGTACCCCGGAGGCCTTCAGGGTCGCCGAGGAGGTGAGAAGCGAGTTCGTGCTCAAGGTCGAAGGCCGCGTGCGTCGCCGTCCGGCTGGCACCGAAAACCCCAACCTGCCCACCGGCGAGGTGGAGGTGCTGGCCCAGTCCCTGGAGGTGTTAAACCCCTCGCTGACTCCGCCCTTCCTGCTCGATGACGAGAATCTGTCCGAGAACGTGCGTCTGACCTACCGCTACCTGGACCTGCGCCGACCGGTGATGCAGGGGCACATGCGGCTCAGGTATCGGGTGGCCAAGCTCATGCGCGACTACCTCGACGCCCACGGCTTCATAGAGATCGAGACTCCCATGCTCACGCGCTCGACGCCAGAGGGCGCGCGCGACTACCTGGTGCCCTCCCGGGTGCATGACGGCATGTTCTATGCCCTGCCGCAGTCGCCGCAGCTATTCAAGCAGCTGCTGATGGTGGCCGGCTTCGACCGCTACTTCCAGATCGTCAAGTGCTTCCGCGACGAGGACCTGCGTGCCGACCGCCAGCCCGAATTCACCCAGGTGGATATCGAGGCATCGTTCATGGACGAGGAAGCCATCATGGCGCTGGTGGAGGGCATGATCCGCCAGGTGTTCAAGGCCGCCATCGATGTCGACCTGCCTAACCCCTTCCCGCGCATCACCTACAGTGAGGCGATGCGCCGTTACGGCACCGACAAGCCCGACCTGCGCGTGTCACTGGTGCTCACCGAACTGACCGACGTCATGCGCGACGTCGATTTCAAGGTCTTCTCCGGTCCGGCCAATGCGGCCGACGGCCGGGTGGCTGGCCTGCTCATCCCCGGCGGTGGCGCGCTCACGCGCGGCGAGATCGACGCCTACACCGAGTTCGTCAAGATCTACGGCGCCAAGGGTCTGGCCTGGATCAAGGTCAACGAGTCGGCCAAGGGGCGTGAGGGACTGCAGTCGCCCATCGTCAAGAACCTGCACGACGCCGCCCTGACCGCCATCCTGGAGCGTACCGGGGCCCGCGATGGCGACCTGATCTTCTTCGGCGCCGACCGCGCCAAGATCGTCAACGACGCCCTAGGGGCGCTGCGTACCAAGATCGGCCACGAGAAGGGACACGCCGTGCAGGCATGGCGACCGCTGTGGGTGGTGGACTTCCCCATGTTCGAATGGAACGAGGACGAGAAGCGCTGGGATGCCCTGCACCACCCCTTCACCTCACCCAAGCCCGGTCACGAGGACCTGCTCGCGACCGACCCGGGCCGGGCCCTCTCGCGTGCCTACGACATGGTGATAAACGGCTGGGAGGTGGGGGGCGGATCGGTGCGTATCCATCGCGAAGAGGTGCAGGAGAAGGTGTTTGCCGCGCTTCAGATCGACGAAGCGCAGCGGCGCAACAAGTTCGGCTTCCTGCTAGATGCCCTCAAATACGGCGCGCCACCCCACGGGGGGCTCGCGCTTGGGCTGGATCGTCTGGTTGCCCTGATGGCCGGGGCCGAGTCCATCCGCGACGTGATCGCCTTCCCCAAGACCCAGCGCGCCAACTGCCTGATGACCCAGGCCCCGAATCAGGTCGACGAGCGTCAGTTGCGCGAGTTGCACATCCGCCTCAGGAACCCGCCGACGGTGCAAGGCTGAGGCGTGAAGGTCAAGCCCCGGCAGCGCTGTAGGATGAAAGTCCCGCCGCGCCCCTCCCGGGAAAGGGTTGGGGAGAGGGTTAACGTGCATGGCCGGCCGGCGCTGTCACCGACCGGAGCGGCTAAGCGGCGATGAACGGTTACAAGATCCCGGTCTCGGTGCTGGTGGTGATCCACACGCCGGACCTCAAGGTCCTGATGCTGGAGCGGGCCGACCACCCCGGCTGGTGGCAGTCGGTCACCGGCAGCCAGCATGCAGGCGAGACCCTGCGCGAGACGGCCGTGCGCGAGGTCATGGAGGAAACCGGACTCGATGCCCGCGCCTACGAACTTTTGGACTGGGGCTACACCAACGTGTACGAGATCTACGACTGTTATCGTCATCGCTACGCCCCTGGCACGACGCACAACACCGAGCACGTGTACGGCCTTAGGCTGCCGGAGGCCCTGCCGGTGAGGACGGCGCCGCGCGAGCACCTGACTTGGCGCTGGGTGGACTGGCGCGACGCCGCGGCGATGTGCTTTTCACCCAGCAATGCCGAGGCCATCCGCCGCCTGGCACGCCGCTACGGACGGGATTATCTGCAGGCGGATGTGACAGAATAGTTCGCAACCTGGACTTCGATGGTTCGTCCCATCGG
>DAITOH010000208.1:0-2609 GCA_036834225.1 Thiobacillaceae bacterium
GCGATTCCTTGCCATCGTCAGTGGCGAAACCCGCCCGTGGCCCTGCCTGCCCTGAATCTGGCGGCCTAGCCTCCAGGGTGAATTGTCGGGCTAAAGCCCGGCCCTGGGGACGCTCAGATCAGCCTATCCCGGATCAGACCCGATTGCGCCACTCCGTGTCCTCGGAATCGAACAGGCGGTTCGACTCGTGCGGGCCCCAGGTACCGGCCGGGTAGGTGTGGATGAAGTCGCGCTCCGTGGCCCAGTACTTGAGGATGGGGTCCACCACCCGCCAGGCCCATTCCACCTCGTCGAAGCGGATGAACAGGGTACGGTCGCCCTCGATGACGTCCAGCAGCAGGGCCTCATAGGCATCCAGGGGCTGCTCCTCGGGGCTGCGGTAGCTGGCGTTGAGCTTGACCACGCGCGTGTCCATGCCCAGGCCGGGCTGTTTGGCGTGGATCTCCATGCGCATGCATTCATTGGGCTGGATGGAGAGCACGATCCAGTTTGGCTCCAGGGTTTCCAGCGGGGTTTCGCGGAATAGCTGCTGGGGCGGGTGGCGCAGGCGGATGGCGATCATCGACAACTGTTCCTTCATGCGCTTGCCGGTGCGCAGATAGAACGGCACGCCGCGCCAGCGCCAGTTGTCGATATAAAACTTGGCGGCGGCGAAGGTCTCCGTGACGGAGTTGGGTTCCACCCCCGCCTCGCTCTGATAGCCAGGAACCTGCTCGCCATGCACCATGCCGGCCGTGTACTGGGCGCGGAAGGCATGGGCGTGGACCGAGCGCTTGGAGATGGGGCGGATGGAGCGCAGCACCTTCACCTTCTCGTCGCGCAGGGCATCGGCCTCCAGCGCCGGAGGCGGCTCCATGGCCACCAAGGTCAGCAGCTGCATGAGGTGGTTCTGCAGCATGTCGCGCAAGGCGCCCGCCTTGTCGTAATAATCGGCGCGCTTGTCGATGCCGACCTCCTCGGCGACGGTGATCTGGACGTGATCGATGAAATTGCGGTTCCACAGCGGCTCGATCAGGGTGTTGGCGAAGCGGAACACCAGCAGGTTCTGCACCGTCTCCTTGCCCATGTAGTGGTCGATGCGGAAGATCTGCTCCTCCTCGAAATAGCGGTGCAGCAGCTCGTTGAGCGCCTTGGCCGACTCTAAGTCCTCGCCAAAGGGCTTCTCCACGACGATGCGATGTAGGCCGCGCGGCTTGGAGAGCCCCACTGCGTCCAGGTTCTTGATCACCGGCGGGAAATCGTTGGGCTTGATAGCGAGGTAGAAGACGATGTTGGAACAGGCCCCCAGCTTGGGCTTGGCCAGCAGCTCCTTCAGCCGCATGTAGGACTGTGGGTCGAAGAGATCTCCTTTGAGGTAATCGAAGCGACTGGCAAAGCGCTCCAGGGCCTCGCCGTCGGCCTTGATCCGGTCGGCAAGCTTTGCCTTCATGTGCGCGCGCCAAGCGGCATCATCCCAGTCGCGCCGGGCAAAGGCGATGAAATTGAGCCCCTCCGGCAGCTTAGCCGCCTGCTCCAGCCGGTAGAGGGCCGGCAACAGCTTGATGGAGGAGAGATTGCCGGTGGCGCCGAAGATGACGAAATTGCACGGTGGCAGGGGCATTTCCAGGTCGGGCACGGCTTACTCCTTAGGGATGGGTGATGGGTTCACGGCGACCCTGGTCTATTGATGACCATGGCCCACCGGCTCATCCGCCCTTCCCCTTGACGGCATGGCCGCCGAAACCTTTGCGCATCATGGCCAGCAGCTTGTTGGCGTAGTCGTTACTGCCCTGGCTAGCAAAGCGCATCATCAGGGCGAGGGACATCACCGGCGTGGGCACGCCCAGGTTAATGGCCTCGAGTGCGGTCCATCGGCCCTCGCCCGAATCGGCCACGAACGGCTCGATGCCCGCTAGCGTCTGGTCCGCCTTGAGGAAATCCGCGGTCAGGTCGAGCAGCCAGGAGCGCACCACCGAACCGTGTCGCCAGAGCTCGGCGATGGCGGCGAGGTCCAGATCATACTCCTCCTTGGCCTGCATGAGGGCGAACCCCTCGGCTAAGGCCTGCATCATGCCGTACTCGATGCCGTTGTGGACCATCTTCACGAACTGGCCGGCGCCGGACGGTCCGGCATGCAGCCAGCCACGGTCTGATGCCGGCGACAGGATCCGCAGATAGGGTGCTAAGCGCTCAACGGCTTCACTTCGGCCACCGGCCATCAGGCAGTAGCCGTTGTCCAGCCCCCAGATGCCGCCCGAGACCCCGACGTCGACGAAGTCCAGCCCACGCCCCTCGGCCACCACAGCACGGCGCTGGGCGTCCTTGTAATGGCTGTTAGCGCCGTCGACCAGCAGGTCCCCCGGCGAGAGCATGTCGCACAGGGTGTTCACGGCGAGTTCGGTCGCCTCCCCGGCAGGCAGCATGAGCCAGACCACGCGCGGCGTCGCAAGCCCTGCGACCATCTCCTCCAGACTGTGGCAAGCGACGATGTTAGCCTCATCATCCGCTAGCCTGCGGGCGGCCTCGAAACTGCGGTTATAAGCCAGGACCCGCACCCCGCCCCGGGACAACCGCCGGGCCATGTTGCCACCCATGCGTCCCAAACCATACAGACCGATCTCCAGCATGCC
>DAITOH010000209.1:0-2601 GCA_036834225.1 Thiobacillaceae bacterium
CCTGCGGGTGATCGGCGGCCAGAGGCAGTTTAAGCCGCGGGCAGCCGGCATAGGTCCGCAAGGGGTCGGGCAGATTGGCCCCTCCAGGCGACCCGGGCCGGGTGCGTAACGATCGAGGTGGTGTTTGCCCGTGCGGTGGTAGGCGCGCATGATTTCGGCCTCTGGCAGTGCACTCACACCCGTTTGTAGACGTCCTCGAAGCGCACGATGTCGTCCTCGCCGAGATAGGATCCCGACTGCACCTCGATCATGTGCAGCGGGATCTTGCCCGGGTTTTCCAGACGATGGGTGGCGCCGAGCGGGATGTAGGTGGACTGGTTCTCGGTGAGCAGCTCCTCGCGCCCGTCGCGCGTGACACGGGCCGTGCCGGAGACGACGATCCAGTGCTCGGCGCGATGGTGGTGCATCTGCAGGGAGAGCTTCTCGCCCGGCTTGACCATGATGCGCTTGACCTGGAAACGCTCGCCGGCATCGATGCCCTCGTACCAGCCCCAGGGGCGGTAGACGCGCGTGTGGAATTCGTGCTCGCTGCGATCGTGCGCCTTCAGGTGCTCCACCACCTTCTTCACGTCTTGTGCCCGGCTGCGGTCTGCCACTAGCACGGCGTCGGCGGTCTCCACGATGAGCAGGTCCTTGACGCCGATGGCCGCCACCATGCGGGATTCCGCCCGCACATAGCTGTCGCGCACGCCGTCCAGATAGACATCGCCGCGACTGGCATTGCCGTTGGCGTCCTTGGCCGCCACCTCCCACAGGGCGGACCAGGCGCCGATGTCGTTCCAGCCCATGTCGGCCGGCACGACGGCGGCATGACGGGTGTGTTCCATCACCGCGTAATCGATGGAGTCGGCCGGGCAGTTCTCGAATGCGGCACGGTCCAGGCGATAAAAGTCCAGATCGCGCTGGCCGCGCTCTAAGGCCTGCTCGCACGCGCTTACCAGCTCGGGCCTAAGGCCGCGCAGTTCGTCCAGGAAACGCTGGGCCGGGAACAAGAACATGCCGCTATTCCAGTAATACTCACCGCTGGCAACGAAGGCCTCGGCACTGGCTAGGTCCGGCTTTTCGACGAAGCGGGCAACACGGCGGGCCGTCGTGTCCGCCAAGGTCTCGCCCTGCTGGATGTAGCCGTAACCGGTATGGGGCGAGTTAGGCACGATGCCGAAGGTGACCAGATGCCCTCGGCCCGCCGCCTTCAACCCTTCGCCGACGGCGGCATGAAAGGCGGTCACGTCCCTGATCAGGTGATCAGCTGGCAGAAGCAGCATGATCGCGTTTGGATCCCGGCTTGTGAGAACCAGGGCGGCGACGGCGGCGGCCGGCGCGGTGTTGCGACCCACTGGCTCGAGATAGATCCCCAGCGGCGCGATGCCGATCTCGCGCATCTGTTCGGCGATCAGGAAACGGTGCTCGTTGTTGCACACGATGAGCGGTGCTGCCACGTCCGGCAGACCGTCAAGGCGCAGCACCGTCTCCTGCACGAGGGTGAGTTCGGAGGCTAGCGGCAGCAGCTGCTTGGGCAGGGCGGCACGGGAGAGCGGCCACAGCCGGGTGCCAGAACCGCCGGAGAGGATGACGGGATAGAGCGTCATGGGCGTGGTGTCCTCGATGTGTTTGAATCAATCGGCCTGGTTAAGGCAGAGCTTGAGCGCCTCGTGCCAGTGCGGCAGGCGCAGGCCGAACACGCGCGCGAGCTTGCCGTTGTCGAGGCGGGAGTTGGCCGGGCGCCGCGCGGGCGTCGGGTAGTCCGAACTGGGGATAGGTGTAAGCCGGGTGGGATACCCGCCCAGTTCGGCGATGGCGGCGGCGAAGCCATACCAGGAGGTCTCGCCGTCGCAGGTCAGGTGATAGGTGCCCCAGGGCTCGGGCCGATCCGCCCCGCGCGCCGGCGAGAGGCACTGGGCCAGGATCAGCGCCGTGGCTTCAGCGATCATGCGCGACCAGGTCGGCGCGCCGATCTGGTCGTCGACGATGCGCAGCTCGGACCGCTCTTGCATCAGCCGCTGCATGGTCAGCAGGAAATTGCTGCCGCGTGCGCCATAGACCCAGCTGGTGCGCAAGATGAGGTGGCGCACCCCGCTCGCCCGGATCGCCGCCTCGCCTTCCAGCTTGGTCGCACCGTAGACATTCAGCGGATGGGTCACATCATCCTCGAGGTAAGGCGTCTTTTTGCGCCCGTCGAAGACATAGTCGGTGGAATAGTGCACCAGCACCGCGCCGCATTCACCCCCCGCCTCGGCCAGGACAGCGGGGGCGACGGCGTTGACCAGCCGGGCGCGCTCCGGCTCGCTCTCGGCCTTGTCCACCGCCGTGTAGGCGGCCGGATTGACGATGATGCAGGGGGCGATATCGCGCACCTTGGCACGGATCGCATCCGCATCGGTCAGGTCTAGGGTCTTGCTGTCCATGGCAAAGACCTGGCCCAGAGGGGCCAGGCTGCGGCGCAGCTCCCAGCCGATCTGGCCGTTCACGCCGGTAAGCAGGATGCGGGTGTGCTGCATCATTTGTGGTTCCTTGTGTTCGCTGTACAAACCCCCCGGTCGCTGACGCGACCACCCCCCTTGTCAGGGGGGCAACACCCCGCCCCCTTGATAAAGGGGGTGG
>DAITOH010000210.1:0-2592 GCA_036834225.1 Thiobacillaceae bacterium
TCCCCCCCCTCCACCTCGGGCCAGATGAGGGACAGGTGGGGAAAGGCCGTCTCCAGGGCGGCGCGCTTGTGCCCGATCTCCACCGCCAGCCAGCCATCCGGGTTGAGGTGCTCGGCCGCCTCGGCCAGGATGCGGCGCACCAGATCAAGGCCGTCCTCGCCGGCCGCCAGCGCCAACCTCGGCTCATGCCGGTACTCGGGCGGCAGGGCGGCCATGGAGGGCGCATCGACATAGGGCGGGTTGGCCACGATCAAGTCATAGCGTTCGCCTGCCAGGGCGTCGAACAGGTCGGACTTGATCAGGTGTACGCGATCGGCCAGGCCATACTCGACGACGTTGCGGCGGGCAACCTCCAGGGCGTCGGCGCAGAGGTCGACGGCGTCGACCGTCGCTTCGGGGAAGGCATGGGCAAGCAGGATGGCGAGGCAACCGGAGCCGGTACACAGATCCAGGGCACGGCCGACGCGCTCCGGTGCGTCGAGCCAGGGTCGGAATTGCTCCAAGATCAGCGGCGCCAGGTAGGAGCGGGGCACGATCACCCGCTCATCGACATAGAAGCGAAAGCCCTGCAACCAGGCCTCGTGCGTGATGTAGGGCGCAGGCAGGCGGCGGTGGATGCGCTCGTGCAGCACCTGCGCGAGCCGTTCCATCTCGTGCGGCGTCAAACGCGCGTCTAGATAGGGCTCGAGCCGGTCGATGGGCAGATGTAGGCTATGCAGGATCAGGTAGGCGGCCTCGTCGTGGGCGTTGGTCGTGCCATGGCCGAAGACCAGCCCCGCGCCGTTGAAGCGCGACACGGCATAGCGCAGCCAGTCGCGCAGGGTGAGGAGGTGCTGCCTGGCCTCGTCAAACATAGAGCAGGCGCGCTAAGGTCGCGCGGTAGATCTCGACGAGTCGGATGAGTTCTTCGACCCCCACGCATTCGTCGATCTTGTGGATGGTCTTGTTCACCGGCCCGAACTCTACCACCTCGCGAGCGATGTCGGCGATGAAGCGGCCGTCGGAGGTGCCGCCGGTGGTGGAAAGCTGCGGCTTGATGCCCGTGTGCGCGAATATGGCCTCAGCGAGCGCCTCCACCAGCCGGCCGCGCGGCGTGAGATAGGGTTTGGCGCCCAGTTCCCAGTCCAGCTCATACCGGATGCCGTGCCGGTCGAGGATGTGGTGCACTCGTGCCTTGAGCCCCTCCACGGTGCTGGCGGTGGAGAAGCGGAAGTTGAAGACGATGTCCACGTGGCCCGGGATCACGTTAGTGGCGCCGGTGCCGCCGTGGATGTTGGAGATCTGCCAGGTGGTGGGGGGGAAGTATTCGTTGCCGGTGTCCCACTCGGTGGCGGCCAGTTCGGCGATGGCCGGCGCGGCCAGATGGATAGGGTTTTGCGCCAGTTGCGGATAGGCGATGTGGCCCTGCACCCCCTTAACCCGCAAGCGACCGTGCAGCGACCCGCGCCGGCCATTCTTTATAGTGTCGCCGAAACGCTCGGCGCAGGTGGGTTCGCCGACGATGCAGTAATCGATGCGCTCGCCGCGCGCGGCCAGGCGCTCCACCACCCTGACCGTGCCGTCCACCGCCGGTCCCTCCTCGTCGGAGGTGATGAGCCAGGCGATGCTGCCGGGATGATCGGGGTGCGTGGCGATGAAGTCCTCGGTAGCGGCGAGGAAGGCGGCGATGGACCCCTTCATGTCGGCCGCACCGCGACCGTAAAGACAGTCGTCGCTTAAGGTCGGGCTGAAGGGGTCATAGGACCAGCGCTCTAAGGGTCCGGTGGGGACCACATCGGTGTGTCCGGCGAAGCAGACCACGGGGGCCTCAGTGCCGCGCCGCGCCCAGAGGTTGGTGACCCCGCCTGATCGCACCCATTCCAGGCTAAAGCCCAGCGGCGCTAAGCGCTCGGCCAGCCAGTCCTGGCAACCTGCGTCATCCGGTGTGAGCGAGCGCCGGGCTATGAGCTGTCGGCTGTAGTCGATGACTTTGTTCAATCTAGACAATAGGTTGAGGATTAAATTTGATGCTCATTCTCCGAAGAATGCGGCGTAATTGTCTTCGGTAAAACCGACCTGGTACTGCCCATCCCGGTCCAGGATGGGGCGTTTGATGACGCTGGGGTTCTCCTCCATGACGGCTAAGGCGGTCGTCATGTTCTTCACCTGGGCCTTGCGCTCCGCGGGCAGATTGCGCCAGGTGGGGCCATTGCGGTTGATGAGGGCCTCCCAGCCCATGATCTCCATCAGCGTCTTCATCAGCTCCTTGGGCACACCCTGCTTCTTGAAGTCGTGGAACTCGTAATCGATGCCGCGAGCTTCCAGCCAGGCGCGCGCCTTCTTGACGGTGGAGCAGTTAGGGATGCCGTAGAGTTTCATGGCAAACTCGAGTCGTTGAGATTAGGTGCTGCATTTTACCCACCCGCGCGATGGACAAGGTTGAAAATCCCACCCTCGAGGTGATCCTAGCGTCATGGCCTAGGCATAGCGAGGCTATCGCCAAGCTTTGTCGACGTGTCTTCATCCGGGAACAGGCGGTGCCGGAGGCGCTCGAGTGGGAGGCACGGGACCCTGACTGCGACTGGTTCGTGGCCAGATCGGGTGGGGAGCTCG
>DAITOH010000211.1:0-2583 GCA_036834225.1 Thiobacillaceae bacterium
GCATGCTTTGTGCTTAGCCCTGGCCTTTCGGTATCCTGGACCCGTGTTGTTGGAGTGCAATTGCATTGTAGGTTGGGCTTTAGCCTAAGACCCAAGCTGCTAAACTGAAGTCCGACCTACGCAGTGTCCGTCACGGATTCAGGGGTTATTTTTGTGTCTACCCGTTCTCGAGGAGTGAAAAACATGGCGGTCGCCGATGTGATGCGAATGATTCAGGAACACGACGTCAAATTCGTCGATCTTCGCTTTACCGACATCCGCGGCAAGGAGCAGCACGTCTCTGTGCCGGTCAAGGCCTTCGACGAGAGCAAGTTCATCGACGGCCACGCCTTCGACGGTTCCTCCATCGCCGGCTGGAAGGGCATCCAGGCCTCCGACATGCTGCTCATGCCCGACCCAGATACCGCCAACATCGATCCTTTCATGGACGAGCCCACCCTCATCCTCACCTGCGACGTGGTGGAACCCGACACCGGCAAGGGCTACGACCGCTGCCCCCGTTCCATTGCCAAGCGCGCCGAGGCCTACCTCAAGTCCACCGGCATAGGTGACACGGCCTATTTCGGGCCTGAGCCCGAATTCTTCATCTTCGATTCCGTCACCTGGCATGACGACATGTCCGGCAGCCATGTGAAGATCCGCTCCGAAGAGGCCGCCTGGTCCTCCGGCGAGCAGACCGAGGTAGGCAACATCGGCCACCGCCCCAAGGTAAAAGGCGGCTACTTCCCGGTCCCCCCGGTCGACTCTCTGCAGGATATCCGCTCGGCCATGTGCCTGGCCCTGGAGGAGATGGGCGTCGAGGTCGAGGTGCACCACCACGAGGTGGCCACTGCGGGCCAGTGCGAGATCGGCACCAAGTTCAACACCCTGGTCCGCCGCGCCGATTGGACCCAGATCCTGAAGTACGTGGTGCACAACGTGGCACACAGTTACGGCAAGACCGCCACCTTCATGCCCAAGCCCATCGTCGGCGACAACGGCTCCGGCATGCACACCCACCAATCGATCTGGAAGGATGGCAAGAACCTGTTCGCCGGCAATGGCTATGCGGGACTCTCTGAGTTTGCCCTGTATTACATCGGCGGCATCATCAAGCACGCCAAGGCGCTCAACGCCATCACCAACCCCGGCACCAACTCCTACAAGCGCCTGGTGCCCGGCTTCGAGGCCCCGGTGATGCTGGCCTACTCCGCCAAGAATCGCTCCGCCTCCATCCGCATCCCGCATGTGGCGAGTGAAAAGGCCCGCCGCATCGAGGTGCGCTTCCCCGACCCGATCGCCAACCCCTACCTGGCCTTTGCCGCCATGATGATGGCCGGCCTAGACGGCGTGCAGAACAAGATCCACCCGGGCGACCCCATCGACAAGAACCTGTACGACCTGCCGCCCGAGGAGGAGAAGGCCATCCCCAAGGTCTGCCACTCCCTGGACATGGCCCTAGAGCACCTGGACCGCGACCGTGAGTTCCTCACCCGCGGCGGCGTGTTTAGCAATGATTTCATCGACGCCTACATCGAGCTGAAGATGGAGGAGGTCACGCGGCTGCGCATGACCACCCACCCCATCGAGTTCGACATGTACTACTCGGCCTAATCTGCTTAAGCCGAATCGAGGGCAGCCGCGGCTGCCTTTTTTGTTGCTCCGCCGAGGGGCAGCGCATACACTAGGCCCGTAGCGACAGCGCCCTTCGCACCATGCGTCTCGTCTCCCGCCTGATCCTGATTGCTTGCGGCCTGGGGGTGGGTGTTGCCGCACAGGCCGAGATCTACAAGTACATCGACGACCAGGGCTACGTCACCTATACCAACATACCGCGGCCCGGGGCCAAAAAGCTGGATATAGACGTGCCCACGCCACCTGCGGCTAGCGTGCCCAAGGACGCTACCGCCGGCAAGAAACCCCGCAGCAGCGCAAGCACGCCCTCGCCGGTCTATTTCCCGCGCGTGGACCCCGACACCCAGCGCCGCCGCGACGATATGCGTCGACGGTTGCTCATGGAGGAGCTAGCCAGTGAGCAGCGCAACCTGGATGCCGCACGCCAGGCGCTCGCCGCCGCCACCCGCCAGCCCGGCACGGACCTCAACAAGCTGGCAGACAGCGTGCGCCTGCACGAGAAGAACATCGAGATGCTTAACAAGGAGCTGTCGCTCATACGTTGATCGGGCAATGGTATCGCCGTCGTTTTTTCAGGCTATACCACTTGCCGTTCATCCAATTAGGCCGAGGCCCTGTGCCGCACCGCCTAAGGCCCGCCTCGCTTGCGGCGGGCACGGTATCCTGGACGGTCTCACCGCCGAGTTCGAGCGCACCCTGATTCGCATTGCCCTCAACCACACCGGCGGGCGTAAGATCGAGGCCGCCAGTCTGCTGGGCTTAGGCCGCAACACCCTCACGCGCAAGGTTCAGAAACTAGGTAGGTATAGAGGCCGACGGGGAGGAATGACCTGTCGCCGGCGTGCAACAGAATGACCGAGCATAAATATCAAGTATACATGCGCGCATGTATCAATCCTCGTTGATCTGTTCAAGTATATGCGTACTACCTTCGCGCTGTTGTCTGCCCTGTTGTTCACCCTCTCTGCG
>DAITOH010000212.1:0-2576 GCA_036834225.1 Thiobacillaceae bacterium
CGACAGGATCGGCTTACCCGACAAGGGCCAGGTAATACCGAGCGCCGGGTCGTTCCACAGCAGACAGCGTTCGTGTTCCGGCGCATAGAAATCCGTGGTCTTGTAGAGGAAATCCGCGAAGTCTGACAGCACCAGGAAGCCGTGCGCGAAGCCGGGCGGGATCCAGAGCATGCGCTTATTCTCCCCCGTGAGCTCCACCCCCTCCCAGCGGCCGAAGGTAGGCGAGCTACGCCTGAGGTCCACTACCACGTCGTACACCGCGCCGCACACCACCCGCACCAGCTTGCCCTGCGGTTGGCGGATCTGGTAGTGCAGGCCGCGCAGCACGCCGCGCCCGGAGCGGGAGTGGTTGTCCTGCACGAACTCGGTCGGCAGCCCCAGCTCGGCAAAGCGCTGCCGGTTGTAGCTTTCCATGAAGAAGCCGCGCGCATCGCCGAACACCTTAGGTTCCAGGATCAGCACATCGGGCAGACCGGTCTCGATCACGTTCATCAGAACACCCGTTCCTTCAGCATGGCCAGCAGGTACTGGCCATAGGCATTTTTCCTCAGCGGCTCGGCCAGCCGCTCAACCTGCTCAGCATCAATGTAGCCCTGACGATAGGCGATCTCCTCCGGGCAGGCGATCTTAAGCCCCTGGCGGCGCTCGATGGTCTCGATGAAGTGCGAGGCCTCCAGCAGCGATTCGTGCGTGCCGGTGTCGAGCCAGGCGTATCCGCGGCCCATGATGACGACGTTGAGTTCACCCCATTCGAGGTAGCGGCGGTTCACGTCGGTGATCTCTAGCTCGCCACGCGCGGAGGGCCTGAGGCCGCGGGCAATCTCTACCACCCGCGAGTCGTAGAAATAAAGCCCGGTGACCGCATAGCGCGACTTGGGCCGAGCCGGTTTCTCCTCGATGCTGACCGCACGCCCCTGTGCGTCGAACTCGACCACACCGTAGCGCTCCGGGTCGCGCACCGGATAGGCGAACACGGTAGCACCCTGCACACGGTTGGCTGCGGCCTGCAGGTTCTGCGCCAGATCGTGACCGTAGAAAATGTTGTCGCCCAGCACAAGGGCGCTGGGGTTGTCACCGATGAAGTTGGCGCCGATGACGAAGGCCTGGGCCAGCCCCTCCGGTGCCGGCTGGATGGCATAGTAGATGCTCAGGCCCCACTGCCCGCCGTCGCCTAGCAGCTGCTCGAAGCGCGGCGTGTCCTGCGGCGTAGAGATGACCAGGATGTCGCGGATGCCGGCCAGCATCAGCGTGGACAGCGGATAGTAGATCATCGGCTTGTCGTACACCGGCAGCAGCTGTTTCGATACCGCCAGGGTGGCGGGATACAGCCGGGTGCCGCTGCCGCCGGCGAGGATGATGCCCTTGCGGTGTGCCATCAGCCCCTCGCCCCATAGTTGGTATCCAGCCATTTCCGGTATTCGCCGCTTGCCACCCGCTCCACCCAATCCATGTGCTCCAGATACCAGGCCACCGTCTTGCGAATGCCGGTATCGAAGGTCTCGGCCGGCTTCCAGCCTAGCTCGCGGTCGATCTTGCTAGCGTCGATGGCATAGCGCCGGTCATGGCCGGGGCGGTCCTTGACGTAGGTGATAAGCCGGGCATAGGGGCCGGCCGGGTCGGGGCGCATTTCATCTAGCAGGGCGCAGACCGTGCGCACGATCTCGAGGTTGGGCTTCTCGTTCCAGCCGCCGATGTTGTAGGTCTCGCCCACCCGGCCGCGCGCTAAGACCTCGCGGATGGCGGCGCAGTGGTCGGTGACGTAGAGCCAGTCGCGCACGTTCATGCCGTCGCCATAGACCGGCAGGGGCTTGCCTTGCACCGCGTTGAGGATCATCAGCGGGATCAGCTTCTCCGGGAACTGGTAGGGGCCGTAGTTGTTGGAGCAGTTGGTGGTCAGCGTGGGCAGCCCGTAGGTGCGGTGATAGGCGCGCACCAGATGGTCGCTGGCGGCCTTGGAGGCCGAATAGGGGCTGTTGGGGGCGTAGGGGGTAGTCTCGGTGAAGGGCGGATCCCCCGGGCCGAGCGAGCCGTACACCTCGTCGGTGGAGACGTGCAGGAAGCGGAAGGCGGCCTGCGCGTCAGCCGGCAGCGTCATCCAGTAGCCGCGCACCTCTTCCAAGAGATGGAAGGTGCCGACCACGTTGGTCTGGATGAAGTCCTCCGGATCGTGGATGGAGCGGTCCACGTGGGTTTCGGCGGCGAAGTTGACGATGGCGCGCGGCCGGTATTCGGCGAGCAGACGTGCGACCAGCGCGCGGTCGCCGATGTCGCCCTGCACCAGGCGGTGGCGTGCGTCGCCGCGCAGCGCGGCCAGGTTCTCCGGGTTGCCGGCGTAGGTGAGCTTGTCCAGGTTGATGACGGGTTCCTGGCTTTGCTTCAGCCAGTCGAGGACGAAATTTGCGCCGATGAAGCCGGCGCCGCCGGTGACGAGGATCATGATCGGGTTCTCATGCGTTTTTGGAAATCTCGATCACCGCGAGATCCAAGCCGGGAATGTCGTCGAAATCGCGATGGTTGCGGGTTAGCAGACGCATGCCGTGCTGAACGGCCTGGCTGGCCAGCCAGAGGTCCTGGAT
>DAITOH010000213.1:0-1078 GCA_036834225.1 Thiobacillaceae bacterium
TGTTGATCGCCAAGCTCAGCAAGCGTGGCATCGACGTGCGGGCGCTGGACGTAGCGCATAAGAGCGAGAAGGTCTTAAGCAACAAGGTCAAGCGCCAGGTCAAGGTCAGAAACGGCATCGAGACTGAGGTGGCGAAGAAGATCGTCAAGCTCATCAAGGACAGCAAGCTCAAGGTCACCGCCAGCATCCAGGGCAAGGTGGTACGGGTCTTGAGCGCCAGATGGCATACCCTGCAGGAGGCGATCGCCCTCACGCGCAAGACCGTCACCGAGGTGCCCTTGCAGTTCATCAACTTCCGCGACTGATAGTGGCCGGGCGCCAGCCCGGCAGGCGCGCGGCGTCAGGCTTGCCCCAGCTTGCCGGTCAAAGGTACGAACGCCACCTCCAGGACGTCCTTTTCACGCACCTGTCCGTCGGCGAGCTTCTCCAACAGTTTGAGTTCCTGCGACCAGCCCGGCCGCCCCACGGGGATCACCAGGTGTGCGCCCGGCTTGAGTTGTTCGAGCAGGGGAGGGGGGATGAAGGGGGCGGCGGCGGTGACGATGATGCCGTCATAAGGGGCATGCTCCGGCAACCCCTGGTAGCCATCCGTGTTATGGACCTCCACATTGTCATAGCCCAGTTCTGACAGGCGCTGCTTGGCCGCGGTTGCCAGGGGCTCGATGATCTCCAGGCTGTAGACCTTGCGTACCAGACGGGAGAGCACCGCGGCCTGATAACCGGACCCGGTCCCGACCTCGAGGATGACGTGATCGGGCTTAGGTGCCAGCAGATCCGTCATCAGGGCCACGATGTAGGGCTGCGAGATGGTCTGTCCATGGCCTATGGGCACCGGGCCATTGCGAAAGGCCATTGAGCGCATCTCCTCGGGCACGAAGCGCTCCCGCGGCACTTCGGCCATGACCCGCATCACCCGCGCATCGAGGGCATCTTTGCCGATGTAGCGGCGGGTTACCTCCACCTCCCAGAGGATGTCCTGCAGCATGGCTTCCCGGTCGCTCATGGTGTTCAAAATAATCAAATCGTCGGGCGCTGCCAGAAGCGGTATGCCGACCAAGGGGTCAACACCCGGCATTCC
>DAITOH010000213.1:1178-2539 GCA_036834225.1 Thiobacillaceae bacterium
CCTCCAGCCGATCGGGGCCCAACAGCACTAGCTGGTCCTGATGGAACTGCAGGCTGACCGGATCAGCGCGCAGCCATAGGGCGTCCCCTGGGGTCAGGCCGTCCATGGCGAGGGTATGGGGCGCGATGGGCAGGCCCCCATCCAGACCGAACACCCGTGCGATGGCCGAGCTCAGACTGATCTCGCCAGGCAGCGCTCTGCCCCTGGCTAAAAGCGCCAAGAGCGACGGCGCGTATCGGCGTAAGCCTCCGGCCAGGTCACCGGCTCCAGGCAGGCCGTCCAGGATGACATGCAGCCGCCTCATGCCGTCGTACTCCGGCGGCGCGGCGTGCTCATTGCATCAGCGCGATGAGCTGGTCATAGGATTCCGCAAACAGTCTCACCCCCTCACGTTGCAGTTCCTCGCCGAGCGCTGCCGGGGAGATACCCAGGTGTTCTAGCCGGACCAGATGCGCCTCGGCATCCGCAATCCCCTCTTCTAGCCGGGCGGCAACCTGCCCATGCTCGCGCAAGGCCTCTAAGGTCTTGTCCGGCAAGGTGTTGATGGTCTCTGGCCCCATGAGGGGCTCGACATAGAGCAGCTCGCTGTAGGACGGATTCTTGGTGCCGCTGCTCGCCCACAGCAGATACTGCGGTCTTACCCCCGCGGCCTTCAGGTCGGCGAAGGCCAGGCCATGAAACAGTTCCTTGTAGCGTTGATACGCCAGCTTGGCCATCGCCACGGCCGTGCGCCCACGCATGTGCATGGCTTCCGGCGTGGCCAGGGCATCCAGGCGCCGGTCGGCCAGGGTGTCGACGCGGGACAGGAACAGGCTGGCCACTGCCTTCAAACGGGTCGGGTCGCCACCGTTTGCGAGCCAGGTCTTGGCACCGCGGATATAGGCTTCGAAGACGCGCACCACATGCTGGAGAGAGAACAGCAGCGTCACATTGACCCGGATGCCTTGGGCGGTGAGCCGTTCGAAGGCCTCGATGCCCTCGGGTGTGCCGGGCACCTTGATCAGCAGGTTGTCGCGTCCGACCAGTGTGGTCAGGCGTCGTGCCTCGGCCACCGTGCCGGCGGCATCGTGTGCCAGGCGCGGTGCAACCTCCAGGCTGACATAGCCATCGTCACCGGCGCTGGCCGCATACACGGGTTTGAGCAGATCGCAGGCGGCGCGGATGTCCTCCACCACTAGAATCTCGTAGCGGCGTTCCGGATCCGGCTCGGTGTGCTTGAGCTCGTCCAAATCGTCCCGATAGTAGGGACTGTCGCTTACCGCCTTGTGGAAAATGGTGGGGTTGGAGGTGATGCCGCTGACGCCCTCCCCGATCAGGCGCGCCAGGATGCCCTCGCGCAGGTGGCTGCGCGACAGGTTGTC